>JAJDES010000450.1 GCA_029259675.1 Planctomycetota bacterium | reverse complement strand
TACCTGAGCCCCTCACAAATACTCTTACCGCTTTGCAATTGTAGTGCAGGGTGGTGGGTGGTCGTTTCCGGTAGCGGCCTTAGCGGAGGAGTCGCTTGCCGCTAGAAGGCAGACTTTGCGAGCAAGAGAGTTGAGCCCCGGGTGCGTGCGTGGCGTTTGGGAGCAAATCGGGGCTAGTCTCGATTGAATGTTTACCGGGGACCTTGGAGCCCTACCTCCGCAAAAGACCAAGTTCACTTCATAGACAAAGCAGGGAAAAGGAAATGAAACAACTAAACAAATGGACAGCCCACTTCCTTCTTGTCGGCCTTGCCGCATATTCGGGGTTGTCCGCCTGTTTGGCGCAAAACGTAGACCATGCCTGGTTGAATGAAAAAAAAGAAATTCTGAGATACCTGACGCTCGTGGACCTTGATGATGGTGCCGGCGGGAGTGTCAGAACGATTCGAGTTAGTGGCGTCAATTTGCAAATAGTCAATGGACTGGGAGCTACGAACGGGAATCCATTGGGACGGATGAGTCTCGATCCTTCAGTTACCAAAACGAATGGGGCTGGAAATCTAATTGTTTGGTACAACGACCTCTTCTTTTCTCCGCTTGAACCCGATCCAGTTCGGACTGGTTCACACAATATTGTTGGGGGCGCGAGCACGGAATTCACGAGTTTTGGGGGAATCGTCTTTGGCCAAGAAAGCAAGGTGAATGGTGCGTATTCATCAGTCTTGGGAGGTATCAACAACGCAGCGCGCGGAAATTACTCTGTTGTTGTTGGGGGTGGTGGCTTTCAGTCTTTTGGCAGCATCGCCGGGAACGTTGCCGAAGGGGATCGTTCAACGATCGTTGGAGGGGCAACAAATGTGGCCTTGGGGCAACTTAGCTTTGTTGGTGGTGGGTTGAAGAATCGAATAGAAGGGACGATTGGAAATAGCATCGTTGGGGGCGAGTCAAACTTTGCAGGCGGATCAACGACTGTCGTTAGCGGCGGAAGAAACAATCGGGCCGAAGGACCTAACTCACACGTTTGCGGTGGCGAGGGGAATCGCGCAATTGGCAATGATTCCTGTGTCAGCGGAGGACTGAATCGAAATGCTGTCAAGCAACATGACTGGCGGGCCGGCAATTTGGAACAGGAACAGTGAACTGAAGTTCAGCCTCATCGATAGACAGCCAGCAGTGATTTTGCCGCGCTCGCGGATTTCTGGATGTCTGATTGATCAGCCCGCTGCTTGGCTCATGGCGGATCGGACGTCGTCACCTAGGCCTACAGCGCCCAGTGCGAGCTGATTGATGTCTAGGATCAATTCGGCAACGTGATCGAACACGAACTCCCCAAGGCAAGTATGGTGAGGCGTGCTGAAGTTAGTTTGAAAAGAAAGAGCGAATCCATGCTTCGCAAAGTGAAGGCTAAGTGAGCACGATGAAAGGAATTGGGGCAATGAGCAAAACGATCAGGGGGATGATTCCTCAATTATTGATGCTTGCGTTGGCTTTTGGAGCCGGCGCCAGATCTATGGGCGCTAAAGAGCCGGACCAATCTTGGATCGAAGAGAAGCGGGAGCTACTACGCTTTATGAGCGTGGTGCAAGTCGATGACGGTGAGGGGGGCTCGGTCCCCACCATTCGATTTACGGGAGCGAATGTGCAAATCGTCAATGGGCTGGGAGCAACGAATGGCAATCCAAATGATGTCATTTCAATTGATCCGGTTTTGACTTCAACAAACGGCTCTGGAAATTTAATTCTCGGGTACAACGAAGATATTATTCCAATTCTTTCTGGGGCTCCGAATCCGGCACCGGCCAATAGGAGTGGCTCGCACAATTTGGTCGGTGGAATTGGCGCTAGCTATTCAAGCTATGGCGGAATAGCCCTGGGTTGGAAAAACGTCTCATCGGCCCCATTTGCGGCAGTGCTGGGTGGTGGCGACAACGAAGCAACGGGCTCATTTGCGACAGTTCTTGGCGGTGGTGGTTTTGATCAGGGTACCGCCCAAGGCAATGTTGCTTCGGGCCAGTTGTCTACCATCGCAGGTGGTGGATTCAATGTTGCCAGCGGCCAAATCAGTCATGTTTGCGGTGGATCTCAAAACAATGCTTCTGTTGGCAGCGCAGTTGTGGTTGGTGGCTTCCAAAACGCGTCAGAGGCGGACCATTCTGTTGTGCTTGGGGGGCGAAGTAACCTTGCTTCCGGCGCTTGGTCCCAAGTCTCGGGAGGGGTATTCAATGAGTCGGCAGGTCTCGAAAGTTCCGTTTCGGGCGGCCGAAGTAGAACAGCTTCCGGGCAATCAGATTGGGTCGGGGGCTCCTTGACGGAAGACAAGTGATTCCCGTTGAATCAGCCCTTCTCATATGCTGAGAGCCATTTCGATCCATACAAACCCGAAGACACTCAAACTGTTGATTCGGATTATGCCGACGATCAACAATCACAGCGGACTGCCCTCACCCCACTGCCTCCCGCTAGTTTGTAAGGAGCTTGGGCGAGTTTCATGAATTCCAGACCAATGCATTGGATTGCACAGATTGCACTCATCCCATTCTTCGCTTTCCATTTGGCTGGAGCAGGGAGTGCTCATCTCCAGGCACCATTGGGTGGCGAAAGCGCGGAAATCGTCGAAGCTTCCGTTCCCTCCGGAGAGCTAGCTGGACCAGCAGTCACCGCTTGGGCTTTGCGACAAGACCCGGCACCCAAGGACAATGAGTCGTCAACGAATGGTGGGCCACGCGGAAGGGTTGTTGAGCGTGGGACGGAAAGGCCGGTTGAGGGACTCACGGTCCAAATGAAGTTTGGAGTCTTGGTTGTGGCAGAGACGGTTACTGGCAAGGACGGTTCATTCGTTCTGCCAAAGCCAGAGCGCAAGCGGCGCTCAATCGTTGTTCTTACGGAAGATTGGCACATCACTCCAAGTAAGCTTCGACTGGATGAAGATCAAAGTGCGGGCCTTTCCGAACTCGTCTTTGAGGCGGAGCGGATTGTCTCGGCGCCGATGCGGGGAAGGATCGTGGACTCGCGGACAGGCGAGGGTGTGCCGGACTTCCTGGTGCGCGTGGAGGGCCCCTTTGTGAAGGATCGTGAGAATGGAAAGCGGAGCAGTACAGCTCCCTTTACTTACTCCATCACCGGAAGTCCGCGCAGGGATGAGTCCATCGTGACCCAAGCTGATGGTCGGTTCGAAAGCGTAGGGGAATTCGAGCGGGGAGAATTGGAGTTGAATCTTGTGGATCACTCCTTCTTTCGGGCATCGGGACGAATCATTATTTCAGATTCGAGTCGGAAACCCAGGCATCTACATACGTGGGAAGATGGGGAGATGCCGGTAGAGGCTGTGTTCAAGGTCCATGTCGGTCCCACATATCCGTTGCGGCTCGCGCTTCCCAGTGGCATGGATGTCGAAGACTTTTTCGCAACTTTCCTCAGTCCCATGCGTGGCGCTCGTGAATTGCATCAATCGCTTGTCGCCGATACGGGTTCGATGGAGTCATTTCTTGCAAGGGGATTGCTTGAGCTCGGTACCCATGATCCGGAAGCGCCACTCAGAATCGGGGACACGATTTGGACTCGCTTTCAGGAACCGGTTCTGCCCCATTTGAATTTGAAGGGACCGAAGAAGGAGTCCCTTTTGCATATCCGTAGCGAGAACGGGCATTGGGAGGGGAAGGCAAGCGTGGACGGCTTCAAGGGCATTTACCCCGAAGTGATTCCGATTGCTTTGGAGCCGCGGGGCAGCGTCGAGGGAGCTGTGCGCGATGAGAGCGGCAATGCAGTTCGAACTGCGTGGCTTCAGCTCTTCTCAAAGGATGGAGGAGCAGAGCCCTTGCGTGAGGTCGGTGCGGCGGGAAGGGGCCATTTCGAATTCAAGTGGTTAGCGGCGGGTGACTACGAATTGGTTGTCCCAACCAATCGGTACGAGGAGTGGAGGCAAACGGTCACTATCGAGAGCGGATCGACCGAGACTCTGGATGTTCGCCTCGCCACCGATGGCGAATTGGGCAGGATTTCAGGGGTATTGCGCAGTCGGACTGGTGAGTACAGGTCAAGGACATGCAGCCTCACGCTGCAAGGTATTGATCGCCCCGCATTAAAAGAGTTCAAGCTTGTACATTTTCAAAGGCAAGATGGCGAATATTCTGCGCCCTTTGCATTCAAGGACCTGCCAAGGGGCGAGTACAAAGTGACTTTGAGTACAGACGACAATTCCCATTGGGAATCTAGAGTTATAAAAGTCACAGCACCTACCGACGAGCTTGAGTTCCTCTGCTTGGACGACTCGCCCACATTTCGACTTAGCTTGTCGGCGGTTGACGCGCAAACAGGTGCGCCTGTCAAGAACAGCTGGGGCATCGTTTGGCTAGGCGATCCGATGGACAACGTACGACTCACTAATGGCAACAATGGGGAAGGAGTTTATGGATCCGTCCCGGAGGGCGTTCCGCTCCATTGGGCCATACGGGCTAGGGGCTATCGCCTCGCAACCGGCGACGAGTCGAGCATTCAAGAGAGCGACAGATGGCCCATCATCGAAGCAAAGCTGCAGCGTGGCTGGGGCAAGATTTTCAAGGTCACAACGGACAAGCAACAACCGATCGAAGGTGTAGAGATCTTCGTGGACGGCAAGTCTTGCGGCGTGACGGACCGTCAAGGATCCATCACGATCAACCTCAGTAAGAAACCGGCCGAGCTGCAGTTTCTATACAGAGACTGGGTCGTGACCTGGGGCGAAGTCGATCCGAACTCAAGAGCTTTCGGCGCAGGCCTAGAGACCCCTGTGAATATGGGCCCCGATACGAAGTCGCAGACTCCTCGCTAGAAAAGCCTCGCCAAGTACCGCACTCGCTGTCGCCGGGTCCGACTTGCGCGAAGGTAGATGTTGCCGCACCAGCTGCGACCAGTGCGAGCTGATTGACGTCAAGGGTCAATCGGGAAACGTGGTCGAACACGAATTCACCAAGGCAAGTAAGGCGAGGCGTGCTGAAGTTTGTTTGACAAGAAAGAGTGGATCTATTCTTTCCAAAGTAAAGGCTATGGGGCAGCCCCCGAATTCCGAGCCATCGATACCTAGATTCTTCGGGTAAATGACCTGCCCCACCCCAATGCTACGCATAGAGAGTTCGAACCTACTATTCTGACGTGCCTTAAAACGGCAGCGCGTTGCGCATGACGGCGGGGTAGGTGTTTCGGCTTTTTGCGCAGGCGGCGTTGGCGGTAGGCGCGCCATTGGGGGCCGTAGGGGACGTAGATGCGGACCTGGGGGCTGCCCCAGGGTAATGAGAGTGCTGCCGCGATAGAGACGCTGGGTGATCAACGTCACTACCGCGGCAGAGCGCTTGGTGTGTGGATCGCAGAGCCTTATTCGCGCTGCGTTCCAATAGATGTGTATGGCGTGGAAGCATGCGGCAATTTATCCACATGCTGAAGTTGTAATTAAGGCAGGTAGTAGGGCTTAGCCTTTAATGGATCACTTGGCGTCAAGCGTGTCCTCAAGAGGTATTCAGCGGTGACTTGATAGATCGCATCGGCACTGAACCCGGTCTCGCCCTTGAAGGTTCCAAGGACAGCGTTTTGCGTTGATATTGCCCTGCCGAACACCCAGCTCTTGGCTGTGCCACTGACTTCGTTAACGTCTTTTGTGTTGGCTACAGCCGATGTGACACCTGCAGCGAGATCATTACCGACAACAACGGAATCTGAAACATCTTCGATCATTTTCCAATAGTCCGGGTGGAAAGCCGGCTCAACGCGTTCGCTTTCATCCCATTGGTCTAGGGCAAAGATCAAAATCCAGTCTGCGTCGCGGACGGTCAAGTGAGTTACAGCGGACTCGAGGAAATACAGAGATTCAGGGAGATCGAACTCGTCTTCTAGGACGACTGCGCAGTAGTCGTAGGTGTCGAAGTAGTCGCCCGTCGATGGTTTACCCGTAATTTCATGCCAAGTGCGCTCACTACCGCCAGAAGCTGTATTGTCGAAATCGGCGTAGGCGACTCCCATTGTGTAGCGATTCGAATCGTCACCGCGCGCCCATTGCTGGCTAAGTTTCGCCTTGTAATCCAGGAATTCATCAATCTGATTCATATCCACTGAATTGTGCCACATTTCCACACTTGGATTTACTAAACCTTGAATGCCATTGTACTTGTCCAAGTTATGGCCGGGACCATCCTGGGGCCTGTTGAACGGTCGATTCTCATACAGCGCGGTGAATTTTTCAAAGTAGTCATCTGCTGTGTAGTCTAGATCATCAACAATGTGGTTGCCTTGGAAGCTGTACTTGCCAACCAAGTGTCCAGCACCATCAGCAATGAGTTTCGTGTCAATCAGGCTGACGGCTTCGTCCCAGTTCGATTGAGTCCAACCACCAGATCCGCTGCAAGGCTCGCAGGCGGCTACCATTGAATCGTCAATGTATGGGTCTAGATCAGTGGGGCAATTTCCACAGAATGCTTTCGCACTTGAGCTAACTGATTGATCAAAGAAACCAATCAGCATCTTGCCATTGATTTTTAGGGTAGCTCGGTGATCAAAGTAACCCTTAATGAGTTCGGCGATGTCATAGACCATCCCATCGAGTCGCGATGCGCAGTGATTAGCATTGTCGCCAGCTGCCAAACAATGTCCGTCCCAGCCCGAGCCCGTTGCACCAGGCTTGTTGTTGTGGGACTTGTAATGCACAAAGGTTGTATAGCTTGGCATCAATTTAAGATCTAAGGCATGATCTTCTACCACTTCAAAAAAGTTTTCGAAAGTTTCAAAGTAGCTCAGCGGGTTCTTAGTGGTTTGATACGCTTCCTTTAGATTGTGGCCAAGGAATGCAATGTGCATGACGTCGGCGCCCATGGCCTGGGATAGTTGTGCGTGATACAGGAGTACATCCTTGTCAGGTGCATGATATGCGCCTATTAGCGGGATGTTCATGTTGGGATCCTCGTCCGGATCATCAGCGTCAATCGGGTCTCGAGAAGAGGCGATGTCTCTTCGCTTGTAGGTCAAGGTATCGGTGCCTCCCATTCCGTCGTCGTTTTCGAATGTAAAGGAGAGCTCATCGCCGGGATGGTGGTGAAACATGGATGCATCGGGGGTATCCACTGTTGTTGTGTTTGAGGAAAAGGAACAGCTATTCACGCCATCGATCGGGCACGCATCGTCTCCATAGGCTGCGTGCACATCACACCCGACCGTGTCTGATGGAAGGCACTGGCAGTCCAGGTGCCCATCAAAATTCCAGTGAGCCCAAGCTTTGTCGAACGTAATGTTTACGTGGTCACTAGCCTGGGGGGCGCGCTTTCTGCTGTTGTATTCCATGAAAGCGAGCTTGGCTTCCATCCCGTTTACGGAGAAGAGCTCACCAACTTGGACATAATCGACTAGCAAGCCCCCGGCAATGTCCGTCTCGGCGGTGACTACTAATTTATTGGCCACCTTGTTGCTAATTGTGAGGGGGATCTTCTTGTTTGACATGGTTTCGACATAGATCCAGCCTCTCAAATCATGCGAACTGTCAATCATTTTGCTTGATACCAGCTCAACTCCAATCGGTTGATTGTTGCCGTCCACGGTGCTGTTCCACGCATAGACATTTAGTGCGAACTCCCCCGCATCCATTGGACCGAAAGTGTCTGGGAGGTAAACCCACGCGCTGGCCTCAACTCGAGTTCGAGGTTTCGGAGCTTGGTTCGAGGTTGAAATGTTGATGGTCTGAAAAATTAGACCGTTGGCATCCTGATCCTTGTCGACTTTTACGCAACTCTCTCCTTCGTATGCACGGTCCGCATCGGTGTCCGGGTCAGGGGTTACCTTCGTTGCGGTACCCTCGTGGACATTCCAATCTGGAGTTAGCATGTTGTTTTCAAATCCCTTATTGCCCAAGCCAAAGCGGAGGTGCTCGAATTTTCCCACCCTCGCTTGCTGTAAGCGGATAGCTCCAATTTGTGCGGACTCATCCAAGTTGCGGATATCAACGAGGAATATCAGCTTTGTGCTGCCCGGTAGTATGCGCCCGCCATTTACGCCCACAGGATTCGTTCGCAAGACGAGAGTTTGGCCCAAGTTGGTTACTAGTCCATCCAGGTCGAGAATGTCCGATTGAGCGATAGTCTCTCCGGAGGGGTCCACTTTGATTTGGAGTTGGATCGTCCCTGCCGTGATTGCTGAGTTCAGCTTAATTTGAATTTGACCTTCAATCTTCTCTCCCCATTCCTTTACCAGTGGTACTTCTTCAATGCTGTTCCCAGGGTTGCCGAGCAAGAGCTTTTGCCATAGCGAAGCTTTAATCGGATCGCCACTTTGGTTGTTGCCAAATTCAATCTCCAGTGCGTTGCTCCCTACAACCGCCTTGAATGAGTCATTGAGTTCGCCATCAGATTGATTCCAATCATTGATGCCGTCTGAGAAATCGGCATTGTCAAGTGGGTACTGGTTGTCAACTCCTATGCCGCTCCACATCACGTTTGTGAGTAGAGCAATTAGGGAAATCGCGATTGCAAAATGCTTCAAAGTCATAGGTCTTTCCGTAAATGTTATTCCGTGCGAGTGTGCTGCAAATGGATGCGAGTTTGTGCGCGATCGCGACGGAATAATTGTCGCGACCAAGCGCCAAAATATTCGCCACTCAAGTTCGGCGTGACGAAGCAATATGAAATCTAGAGATGACTCGAAAGGATGCAAATGCCAAGGATGCAATTAGAGTAAAGATCCAATTTTGTATTAAGGGACAAACGGAATTGGAAAATAGCCGAAAAGTGCGCTGATTATTTAAGCAAGGAAATACTGGTATGCCGCCTTAGCCGGGACTATGCGGAGGGCTCGCTGCTGGAGCAGCTCCTAAGTTTGTTCCATGAATAAGAAGAACTCTGCGCTTCCAACTTGCCCTCCGAACTTGGGACTAGTGCATGGCCCAAGTTCTCACGGGTCGTCCCGCTTCGCATTGCTTCGCGAGGAGAGTTCGAACCAACTATTCTGACGTGCCCTAAAACGGGAGCGCGTTGCGCATGACGGCGCGTAGGAGTTTGGGGTTTTTCCGCAGGCGGCGTTGGCTGTAGGCGCGCCATTCGGGGCCGTAGGGGACGTAGATGCGGACTTGGTGGCCGGCGGATTTCCATTGTTCCCACAGGAACTCGCGCACACCGAGCAGCACTTGGAACTCGTAGTGGTCGGAATCGACCTTGAACTCCCGCACGAGTCCGATCAGGTCCTCCGCCATGATCTCATCGTGGGTGGCGAAGCAGACGCGCGCGCCGCGTTCAAAAAGTGCGCGGCAGCAATCGACGTAAGCGCGCGCAATCGGCTCGTATTCGGTGTGCGCTATTTTCTCCGGCTCCAAGTAGATGCCCTTGACCATGCGCACATCGAGCGGGCCGTCCGCCAGGGCTGCAATGTCCTGCAGGGTGCGGTGCAAGCGCGACTGCAACACGATGCCGACGTTGTCGTACTTTTGCCTAAGGGCCTCGAAGATGCGCAAGGTCGCGTCGGTGGTCGGGTGGTCCTCCATCTCGACGCGCAGGAACTGCCCCAACTTTTGGGTGTGCGCGGCCAATTCCGAATAAAGCTCGAGGCACAGATCTTCGCCCAGGGGCAAACCTAAATGGGTCGGCTTGGTTGAAACATTGGCGTCAAGCTTGTGTGCGTGGATCGCGTCCGCAGCGTGCTTGTAATGCGTGCACACTTCGCGCGCTTCCGCCTCGTCCTTCACATCTTCCCCAAGGATGTCGAGTATGCCGGGGTGGCCCGCTGCCGCTTGCTTGCGCAGGACTTCAATCGCTTCCGGCAAAATCTCGCCGGCGATGTAACGCCCGGCCAGGCGCCGCATGACGGGGGTCGGGACCAGCGGAAGAGTAGCGAGGACGAATTGTTCCAGGATTCCCATCGAGTTCGATTTGGGCGCGCGAGACTTCATTCCCGCGGCGCCGGAAGATTAGCATGCCGGGATGAAACTGGGATCCGATAGCGATGCGCCGCGGCTGATTTTGGTCACGGCCCCGGGCCGCGACGTCGCCACCGCGTTGGCGCGCGGCCTGGTTGAGCGGGGCCTGGCCGCTTGCGTCAACCTGGTCGATGGCGTCACCAGCATTTACAGCTGGGAGGGGAAGTTGCAGGAGGAGAGCGAACTTCTCCTTTTGATCAAGACGCGCTGCGCGCATTTGCAGGCCATCGAAGACTTCCTGCGAAGCGAACATCCCTACGACGTGCCCGAGTTGGTGGCGCTGTCACCGACCGAAGTCGAAACGCGCTACTACCAGTGGATGCTCGATTCCACGGAACCGAAACCGAACCCCTGAGTTTGGGGAAGTCGGGGCCGGCGGACTAAGGCAGCGAACACCGGCGCAGCGAGGGAGTTGGTCGGACTCGGTTCGGTGGGGGCTGCGGGCTGGGCCCGAGGAGCAACCTCGAGCTAGGTTCGCGGGGCCGTACAGCGATCGGATCCCAAAGATGGTTCAATCGGATTTCGGGGTCATGAGGCCGAGTACGCGCAGGGCTGCTTGATGCTGCGGGTCGCGACGCAATACGGCGTCAATCAATTGGACGGCTTCGTCCTCGGAGCGCGCGAATTGCGGGTAGGCCAATAGGTAGTAGCCCAAGCTGGAACAAAAGTCATTGAAGAGTGGATGGCTCGCGGAGTGCGCTTCGACCCACGTGCGCAAACGCGCCATGCCTTCGGCCGGTTTCCGCAAATTCTCGTCGGAGGCCGAAAGTTCCAGCTCGGCCAAGCTGAGGATGGAGCGCGGGTATTCGCCCGGCAGGGCCAGCGCACGCTGCAGGTTTTGAATGGCTTGCGCTTCGCGACCCTCGAGCCAATCGAGTTGAGCGAGTTCGTGCAGGGCGCGCGGATTGCCGGGGACCAACTCCAAAGCGTTTTTGAAAATTTCGCGACTGCGTTCGGGCGCTCCCAATTGGTGCGCTGCGATGGCGCTGTCCACCAAAGCATTCGCCCGTTGTTGCAGCGGGTACGCGCCCTCAAAGGGGACGAAGGATTGCGCCAGCAGAATGATTGCCGGCAGGCTTGCTTTGGGCCAGCGCTTTGCGCGCAGGGCTTCTATCAAGCAGCACAGTCCACTGCCGGCAAAGGGCATCCAAGCCACCAGCAACGGGAGTCGAAAGCGCGAGTAGGTGAAGTACAAAAGGCTGGCCCCGATGCCCGCGCCGATCCACAGCAACAGGGTCGTGCGCCCGTGGGTCACGCGCCCCATTCCGAGCGCGCCGAGTGCCAACAGGAGGCCGAAGGGTAAGCAGGGAATCCACAATAGCGGCGCAAAGCTGCGCCCGACCGGCAGTACGTATTGAATGCCGAACTCGGTCGAGCTGAGCGTGTCGGCCAGTTTCAGTCCGTAGAGTCGTAGCGCGCCCTGGGGATTCGAAAAGATCCAAGTGAAGCCGCGCGCGAGCCAATAGCTTGAAGCTTCGAGTTCCGTGACCGAGTGCCCCGCAGCTTCGGCGGCCATGGCAATAGAAACTTCGCGTTGGCGCGCGATCGAACCCCACTCGGGCGCGGGTGCGTGGAAGGTGCCGTGGGCCGATTCGTTGTTGCCGAACCAAAAATTGATCCCGCCGTTGGAAGTCAATGCAATCAACTCGCCGCTGCGCGAGTAGTTGCTAATAATGTTGGGAGCGAGCGCCAACGAAAGTCCGACAACGGCCGCACCCATGCCGCGCCAACTTGCGTGCTTCGCGCGCGGGTTCGGGGCGCGGCGGCAGATCCACCAAAGGCCCGCCAAGCCCACACCGAATCCGAGCATCAGGTTCGGGCGCGCCAAGCAGGCCAGTCCGGCCAGGAGTCCGCTTGCCAAGGACAGTCCGCTCGCCTGGCGCCCGGCTTTCCATTGGGCTTCTAGTTGCAACCACGCGTGCAGGAGCAGCAGCACTAAAGGCAGGGCCGCGTTGACCGCGAGCAAGCGGCTTTCGAAATAAATGACCGGGGCGTAAAGGGTCCAGAGCACGCCGACCGCCAAACTTGCGGAGCGTTTTTGGGTGACGCGTTCGGTCAGCGTCATCACGAGCCAGGTGTTGAAAAGGCCTGCGCAGAGTTGAACTGCGAGCACGCCGCCCGGCAGGCTGAGACCCAGTTTCAATCCGGCCGCCAGGAGCCAGGGGTAGAGGGGCGGCAGCCAATGGGCTTCTCCGGGTCGGAAAGTTTCCCCGGCCGCGAGGGCCCGGGCCCAATCGGCGTAGTACTGCGGATCGGACAGCAACATGCGCGCGAGGGGGTCCTCATTCCACAGTTGCCAACCGAGCAGGGCGCGCAGCAAGCAGGCGCCGGCCAGGCACGCGAGTACTCGGGGATCCCGGAGCATGGATCGCCAGCCGGTGGCACGCTCGCTTAGCTGCCGGCTAAGCATGAATCGGGTGCTGTGGTTTTTGGCAATGCATGGGGGGTGGCGCGGGTGCAGTCCACGTCCGGGGCCAAGGATGGAGTTGCTGACTCTCGGACTGGCCCGGTTGGGACGTAGAATGCCCGCCATGCTCGCCGAGGTCACGCAAGAGCCCGAGTCCCCGTCCGCCGAATTGGAAATTGGCGCGTGTGCGTCGCCGCGTCCCAGCCGCCGGCGGCGGTTGGCGGCGTGCTCGGGACCCGGCGCGGGTCCGCTCGCGCTGCTGCTTTTCGGTCTTGCCGCCGCCGCTTTGGGCTGCGCGCCCGGGGAGCGACCGGGCACGCCCCCGCGCCATGTGCTCTTGATTACGGTCGACACCCTGCGGGCCGATCACCTCGGGGCCTGGCTTTATCAGCGGCCCACCAGCGATCAGGCCGGGCTGGAGGAGCCGTCCCGAGCCCGGCGCAGCATCGATCGCCTGGCGGGGGAGGGGGTCGTTTTCTCGCGTGCCTTTTCGCCCCGCGGTCAGACCTTTCCGGCCCTGGCTTCCCTGTTTAGTTCGCGCTCCCCGATTGAGCACGGCGCCCTGGCCAATCGCGACATCCTGTCGTCCGAGATTCCGACCCTGGCGAAGAGTTTTCAAGCGGCCGGTTTTCGCACCGGCGCTTTCACCACCAATCGATTGTTGGTGGAGGGCTCCGGTATCGAACAGGGCTTCGATCACTTCTTTCACGATGCCGGTGAAGACCGCGATCAGTTGGCCGTCGGCAATGCGCTGCAATGGATCCTCGGGCAGGATTTCGAAGCGGGAGGGGGTTTCTTTGCTTGGGTGCATTTGATGGGGCCGCATATGCCCTACGAGCCGGCCGAGCTGGAGGGAGTGGATTACACGCGCTTATTTCGGGACCCCGCCTACGAGGGCGACGCCAACGGTTCGCGCGAGTTTCTCGATGCGGCTTACGCGGACGGGCGTGAACTGAGCGCTGACGATGTGGCTGCGGTCGTGTCTCAATACGATGGTGAGATCGCGCGCGTGGACCATTTGATCGGCTTGCTCACCGAAGCTCTATCGGGCGAATTGAGCGAGCAACCGCGCGATTTGCTCAGCGACACCGCCCTGATCTTTGCGGCCGATCACGGCGAGGAATTGCACCAACGCCAGGGCTATTGGGGGCACTCCAAATCCGTTTACGATTCGGTTCTGCACGTGCCGCTCTTCATGCGTCACCCCAACAGTTTGACCGGTCGCCGGGTGTTGTCGCAAATCGTTGAGTTGCAAGACGTGATGCCGACTTTGCTCGATTGGTTTCAGTTGCAACCGGTCCCCGGCACGCGCGGACGCTCGCTGCTGCCGCTGGTCGATACGTACATCGAGCGCGATTTCGAAGGCCGTCCGGCCTTCGGCCTGTGGGGCGATTCGATTGCCACCCTGCGCAACGAGCGTTGGCGTTTGATTTGGAACCCGCAGCAAGTTGAGCCCGACGATCCGCCCGCGGGGCCCTACAGCATCGCAGCGCTCGAGTTGTATGACCATCAGCGCGATCCGTTGGAACTGCGCAATTTGGCGGCGGAGGAACCCGAGCGCGTCGAGCCGTTGTTGCTCGAATTGCAGGCCTGGTTGTCGTCGCAGACAACTTTCGGTGGAGCGGGCGGCGAGCTCTCCGATGAGCGCCTCGAGGCCTTGATCCAACTCGGCTATTTGGGCGAAGAGTCGGCCGCGGATGGTCGGGCGGGGCAAACTTCCAATTCGGAGTCGACCGGTAAAGGCGGCGGGGGGGAATGAGCGCAAACGCAGGCGGCCGAGCGCTGGCCCTGGGACCGGTCGGCGCCGGACTGGCGCTGTGCGCCTGTTTAGGTGCTGCGGGCGTTCTGGATTGGGTGCCGGAGGGGCCGGCCGCAATCTTGGCCCGCGCGTGCGCCGGCGTGGCGCTTTTCCTGTGGCCGCTGGCTTTGATCGCGCGCATGGCGCCCAGCGAACCCGCAGTGTTGAAGAGCTTGACTCTCACGTTGCTGCTCGCGCCCGTGGGTGCCGCGGCTTTCTACACGCTTGCGCACTTGGCAGTCGACTCGCGCACGGCGGTTTTGCTGACCTTGCTCGCCGCCGCCGCCATGCAGTGGCCGGCGCGGGGGCAGCGCTTGGCTTTGATGGCGATGGGGCCGGGTGCGAAGGCCGCCGCCTGCTTGGCGGTTGTTTGCGCGATGTTGTGTGCCGCACTGCTCCTGCGCGGCAATGCGTCGCGCGTGTCCTACCACGGTTTGCTGCACTCCGCTTTGGTGCAAGCCGTCGGGCGCCAGGTCCCGCCGCAAAATCCATTCTTTGCGGGCGCGGACTTGAGCTACTACTGGTTCTATCACGCCATGGGTGCATGCATTGCGGGAGCGTGCAGGTTGGCGCCGACCTTGGCCCTGGCGGCCATCAACGTCTGGGCGGCCTTCACCATGCCGCTCGCACTTTATTTTTGGTGCGCACCGCTCTTGGGTCGAGCGCGGCGCGAACTGTGCGCGACCTTGCTGGCGATCTTCGGCTTGAACGCCTTGGGAGGCATCCTGTGGTTGATGCATGGGATGCCCTGGCAGGCACCGGCTGAGCCGATGGAGCTATTGGGCGTTTTGCGCGGGGGCGTGGGCGCCTGGGATGCGCGCTTGGCGTTCGCGTTTTCCAAGTTCGCGAACCTTTCCTCCTACCCAGCGAGCCTGACGCTCTTGATTGGAGCGAACCTGTGCGCGGCGCACGCATTGCGTCACGGTCGGCGCCCGTGGGTGGGCATGTGCGCCTGCCTGCACGGCGCGACCTTGCTGGTCAATCCCATCACCGGCGGGATCGGCGCAGCGGCCACGGTTTTGGCCGCTTTGGGTTTCGGCTACCCCAAAGCTCGCCTGCGCCTGCCGCTTTTGATTGCGTTGTGGTGCCTACCTGGGCTTTGGTTGACCTTGCAAGCGAGCGCGGGCTACGGCGGATCCGTCGCGCAACTTGTGGTGCCGGATGGCGCGAAGTTATGGGGTGTTCTGGCACCGCTCTTGCCCTTGATCGTTGCGGCGAGCTTTTTGCTGTTGAGGTTCGGTCCCGCTGCGCGCGCGGAGCGAGCAGCGGAACATGCTGCTTCGCAAGCAACCCTCGATGGGGAATCGGCGCAGTCGCGCAACCTGAAGCCGGCCTGGGCTCAGCTTTGCATCGCGGCCCTTGTCCCGCTCACCCTGGCGCCCCTGGTCGAGTTGCCTTACTCCAATGAATACAAATTGATTCGCCTGAGCGCGGTGCCCCTGGCGATCTTGGCCGCGGGGGGATTGGCTCTGGCTCTCGAGCGCGGCGGCATGCTGCGTTGGGTCGGGCGCTTGACAATCCTTGTGCTCGGCGTCGGGAGCCTGGCAAGCGCCGGCTTGGGTCTTCGTAGCTACGCTGCCTTCGCGCGCATTGAGCTGCCCCTCTCCGAGCAAGGCGGCGTTTTGCTCCCGATTGCGGAGCCCGGTTCCGCGCCGAATCCGGCCCAGGATCTGGCGCGGGCCTATGCTTGGCTGCAACGAACGACTTCGCAAGCTAGCCTAGGCCCCGTGTTGATTGCCAATACCCCCGGCGGGCAGACCGAAGCCTTTGGATCCGCAGCGAGTCCGCATCGTTTTACTTTGCCGGGTGTCGGTCGGAATCTGCAGGGGCATGAAGCGCCGGTCTTCGCCGGACTCGATCTCTACGCCGATCGGCCCTCGCAGGTACTGTCAGATTCCACGCCCATGCTGCGCGAGCGCCTGATTGACTTGGCGGGCCTTTACGGCGACCCAAGTCCGTGGCCGGCGCCCGCCGTGCAGCGACTCAAGCAATTGCAGCGCGATGTCTTGGTGTTGATTACCGCTGCCGACAGGAATTACTTGGGTGACGTCGAGGGCAACTTGACCGCCCTGGGCTTCCAAGAGGTCTTTGGCTCGAACGAAGTTCGGATCCTCGCCTTCCCGGCCGAATTTGCCGCGAGTTTGCAGCAGCGGAGCGCTTCCCCATCTGCGCCGGCGGGGGATCCACAGTGAGCCCCTTTATCCGGCCCGCCATCGTGCGTCGCGGCGATCGATTGTGTTCGCAATCGGTGATCTACATTTTGCTCGGCGTCTTTTTGTTGACGGCCCTGGGGTCTCCGCGCGGCCCCAAGGTGGAGGCGGCCTTCCAAAGCACCCGCGCGCTTGCCCGCTCGGGAAGCTTGACGCTCGAGGGCACACCGGAAGCTGCTCAATTGGCCGAAGCGGGCGCGTGGGCCCATGCGCGCGATGATGAATTTGTCGGCAAAACCGAACCCGGACAAATTTTATTGAGCGTTCCGTTCTATGGCCTGGGCGCTCTATTGGATTGGATTTGGCCGGCAGTGGAGCTGGCGAGCGAAGCTCATCAAGGGCAGCCGCTTCAGGAGTCCGAATATTTGGCGCACCTGGCGGTGGCCAGTCGCGATCTTGTTTGGACGGCCTTGATCGCCGGCTTGTTGGTCCTGTGCACGCGACGCCTGGGCGTGGCGCGCGATCGCGCCTGGCTCACGGGTTTGACCTTCGGATTGTGCACCTTCGCCTGGCCCGAAGCGCGCAGCCAAGAGAGCTACACGCAAACGGCTTTTTGCCTATTCCTGAGCTTTCACTTGCTCGTGCGCGCCAATGAGCGTTTTGAACGTTTGCTGCGACCGGTCAAGCTCGAGTTGATCGGTTTGGGCGCCGTCCTGGGACTGGCGTTGATCACGCGACCCGACTCGGCGTTGGCGGTTGTGTGCCTGTTCAGCACAGCCATCGTTGTCATCTTCCGGGGCTATCGCCGCTTGGCCCAGTTTGCACTCTTCCTGCGACAAACTTGGCGCAGGCGACATTGGCTGGATCTGGCATGGATGGGGATTCCGCTGCTGATCGTGGTGAGCTCGGGAATGGTCATGAATTGGCTGCGGTTTGAGAGTGTTCTGGCACCCAGCGGACGCTGGCCGGAGCAGGCGCCCTCCTTTGCCGTTCTATTTGAAGAGTTCGCCGCGCAATGGATCGCTCCCAGCGGAGGTCTCTTGTGGGTGGCACCGCTGCTGTTGATTTTGCCCTTGGGTCTCCGGCACCTGATGCGCGGCCGCAGGATCGAAACGATTTGGCCCGTGACCTGCGTCATGATCGTGCTCGCCATTCAAGTTACTGCTGTGGTTCCCAGCCACCATGACGATTGGAGTTTCGGGCCGGCGAAATTGCTGCCCGCACTGCCGTTTCTTTGGATCGGTGTCGGCTTCGCACTCGAGGGCGTGCGCAATTTTTGGACGGCTCGCCAAGTGAGTTGGTGCCTGATCATCGCAGGTGCGGTGGTCAACATTGCGGGTGTCTTTGTGGACACGCGCACGCACCGCGACCTGACGATGGAGGCCTGGGACTTGCTGCAAGTTCAAGCGGCAGAGACGCGTGCGGAGGCCGAATCCAAGGCGAAGTCCCTGGAACGCGCAGGTGAGTCCAAGCCGTTGACGAAGGAAGCAGCGATTGAGCCTGTCATTTTGCTTGATGAACAAGCCCCAAAGGATCCTTTGTCCGCTGCTGAGGATTCGATGGTCGATGATTCGACCCCGCTTGAGCAAGCGCTCGCCAGCGAGCCCGAGCCGGCCACGGCTGGCAACGATTCCGAGGTCGCTTCCAGTCAAGAATCCGCGGACTTCGAGGGTCCCGAGTTCGAAGGTATCGAGCACTCCGCGCGAAATGATGTTGCGGGCGCGGACGCTCCAATCGAAGACGGCTCAATCGCAGACGTTTCTCTTGGGCAAGAAGTTGGACAAGAATCGGATGCTTGGGCCGAGGACCTGGCCCCGAAGTTCGAGTGGGATGATTCCAAGCCGCTGGCCGGCGCAGTGGAAACCCCCGAGCTCGAGTCGGCGGAGTTTCCGTCCTTGGAACTGACGGGTTTGCGCGGTTCCGATCTCGGAGAAGACTCCATCGACGAGTCACAGACGAGCGCGACTGCGGAACCGAGCGTCCACCGGGTGCATCGAGAGACGCGCTGGGAATTGCGCTTTGCACAACCCTGGTCCCACTGGCGCATCCTGCGCCACCGCTCGGCGGGCTTGGGCGAGGCTTTCCCCGCGCGATCCATTTTCTTCGTCAATAGCGACGAGGAAATCGAAGCGGGGCCGGACACCCCAATCGGCATGCGCCACATTTCCTGGATCGATGCCGGCGATCGACTTGGTCTCTCCAGCCTGCCCGCGCTGCTCCTGTCCGGCTTCTTCATGTCGATCGGCTTGATCTATGCCCTGCACGGCTTGAGTCGCAGCCAACCCTGACTCAAGCTTGCGGCTTGTCGACTCGCCGAGTAAGGCGCACCCAAACGCAACCTGTTCTGGATCGAGTGGGGGCGCCCGCCGGCGTTCGAATGAATCGGTAGCACTGGGGCGCAGGTGAGTGCCGATGAGTTCCAGTGAGTGCTGGTGAGTGCCCAGGGGCAAAAGCCTGATGTGCACCGGTTGGGCCTATTTGTGAACTGACTATGTTGCGTGGGTTTTTCCGTCAGGATCCGGGCGCTTGTGAGGCTAAATGCCCAACTGAGCTGCAGCGAAGAGCGCTTCGAGCCCGATCCGGCTGACGGGGCCAATTCGGAGGGCCTGCTCTGTCGGCACGAAGATGCAAGCTGATTGCACAGCAGCGGTTGTGCGCCCTTGCAGCCCAAATAAACCCACCAAAGCAAGTCAGTTCAGCCTATTTGCGGCCCATGGGCCCCGATTGGGTATTGATTGAGATCCGTGCTCAAGCAATTGAGGAGGGCTTTCGATAGGGCCTGAGGGGATTTCTGCTCCCCGCGCCCATGCCTCGATCCCTATTACATCTCAGCGTGCTTTGCCTGGCGGTCTTCCCCGGTCGCGGCAATGAAGAGCACCAATCGCCGCTGGAGAGCGGAGATGTGCTGGAGCTTTGGTTGAAGCGGCCGCCGATCTCGCGCACGGAGTACTTCGTGTTTTGTGAAGCGGCCCCGCAAGCATCCGCGCCCACGCTGGCGGAGATTGCCGTTGGCGCTGCGTCGCCGCAGCAAGCGGAACAGGTGCCCGAGCCCATACTGGGCGCCGTCAAAATCTATTCGGCCGTGCGCGAGGGCGAAGCGCGCTTGGAAAGTCACTTTGAGTTATTCGGGGTGGCAACGCGCGTCGTTCACGTGGAGCAACTCGATCCCAATGGCCCGCGCCTCGTCTGGCGCGAAATGCGTACCCAGTCGGGCCGCACGGTCAGGGCGGAATGGAGCGAAGAAGGCGGCGAGCTGGCGATGATGGAATGGAGCGGCGTTCAGCAGGAGCGCCGACTTGAGCAGCCGGATTCGGGAGCCATGCTGCCGCTGTATCTGCGCGAACGGGTGCGCGAAGGTGCGTTCTTGCAAGGTGCATTCGAAGTCTTCGACCCGCTCGCGGGGCAGGTCGAAACTCGCATTGCCAAAACGGAATTCATTGACATGGCGCCGCTAGTCGCCCGCAGCGTTCGCAGCGTGCGTTGGATTCGCGAGGACGAAAGCTTGGCGGAGGAGTCCTGGTTCTTCGGCGAGGAACTGATTGCTTTTCGATTCGCTGAGGGTGGCCCCTTAGCCGTGCGCGTGGACCGCAAGCGCTACGATGCGGAATGCAAGCGTTCGCGCGTGCGCGATTCCGTAAAGCCCGCGCGAGCGGCCGCGAACTCCTCGTCCAATTGAGATCGATTTGAAAAGCGCTGCGCGGAGTTCATGACTTTCAGCGTCGGCGCACTTCCAGGGGAGCGCGCAGGGCCAATGCACCTGCGAAGTGACGTTCGGTCACAAGCTTGGAGCACTCAATATCAGCCAGGGTGCGCGCCACCCGGCGCAGGGCTTGAATGGCCCTGGCGGAAAGGTCGCGAAATTCGAGCGTGCGCTTCAATACGCGTCTTTGGCCGGCGCACAGCGGGGCGAAGAAATCGAGGGCCTTGGTGCCCAGCTCCGAGTTTGAGCAGCCCTGCCTGTGCAAAGCGCAGCGACGAGCTCGCAGGGCCCTGGCGATGATCTTGCGAATGCGGACGAGATCGGGAGTCGCTTCGACAGGTGTCTCGCGCGCCTCGGCGGAGTTTGTTTGTCCTTGGATGGGTTGCGTCTCGCGGGGCAACAACTCTTCGATGCTGGGCGATTCCAATTCGACTCGCAATTCCAACCGATCCAACAGGGGACCGGAAATGCGTCGGCGATAGCGATCGATTTCACGTTGGCTGCAGCGGCAGGGTGCGCGCGGGTGCCCGAGGAATCCGCAGGGGCACGGATTCATGGCGCAGACAAGTTGAAAGTGCGCCGGCAGCTTGACTTGGTGGCCGGCGCGCGAAATTCGCACGGTTCCGCTTTCCAGGGGAACGCGCAGGGACTCGAGTGCTTCGCGGCGAAACTCGGGTAACTCATCCAGAAAGAGCAGGCCGCCGTGGGCGCGCGTAGCCTCACCGGCCACGGGAGGATTGCCGCCGCCGACGAGCCCGGCGAAGCTGACGGTGTGATGGGGTGCGCGGAAGGGACGCCGGCGACTGAGGTGCTCGCAATACTTTCCGCTGATGGACCGGACGCCGGCGATGTCCAAGCGTTCGGAGTACGTCGGTGGGGGCATGAGTTCGATCATGGCGCGCGCCAAGAGGCTTTTGCCGATGCCGGGCGGCCCGAGGAACAATAGCGCATGGCCGCCCGCGGCGGCGACTTCCAAGGCGCGCAGTCCGACGGGTTGGCCGCGCACTTCGGCCAGTGCCCGGCCGCGCGTCGGTCGCCTTGGGGCGGCTTCGGGGCGCAGGGCTTGCACAGCCGAATCCCCGCTGCAATAGGCGATGACCTGCTTGAGGTGTTGCATTCCGAAGGCTTGCACGCCGCGCGCCAAAGCGGCTTCGCGGGCCGTTGCCAATGGAGCCACGACTCGCTTGAGACCGCGCGACATGGCGACCGTGGTGGCCGCCAATCCGCCGGGAACCGCATGCAATTGTCCGTCGATTCCGATCTCACCCAGAAACAAGGTTTCACTCACTCGCCCCGGCGTCAGGTGACCGACGGCGGTCGCGGCGGCCAAGGTCAACGCCAAATCGAGCATGTCGCCGCTCTTGCGACGACCCGAGGGCACCAAGTTCAGGAAGAGCTTGCCGCTGGGCAGGTGCATGCCGATGGCTTTCATGGCGCTCTGCAAGCGCCCGCGACTTTCTCGGATGACCGTGTCGGGTAAGCCCGAGAGCGTCAGTTCGATCGGGCTGGACTTGCCCTCTTCAAACCTGGCTTCGACGGTGATGAGTTCCGCTCCGGTCCCGGCCAATGAGGCCCCATGTACGCGTGCCGTTCGCATGGGAAGGGGACTCCCGATGCTCAAATCGGTTGCAATCGAATCGGCGAAAAGTGGCTCGGGCGCTCGAATCCTAGAACGGCGCATGGGCCGTCGGGACCGCAGCAGCGACGGCCGCCCGATATCGGAAACGTTCTCGCCAGGTGGGCTTTTGGAGCTTCCAGGGTGTTTGGGTGCGGAATTCGACTCGAATTTGGAGCATGCAGCGGCGCGAGTCACCGGCCGCAGTCAAGCTCGTAGCACTGGCGTTGCGTCCCACAGCCACGGGCCGATCGATCGTCGCGCTTGCACCGGCGCTTGGACTCGGCGATCCTCTGCGCAGCCCCGGCGGGCCGGAAAGACCATGACAGGCTATTACCACAAAGAGCACCTCGCGCACTTTCGCGACATTTCGGAGCACGCACCGGAACTCGGAGAGAAATTTTTCGCCTGGTACGGGGCCGCGATGGCGGACGGGGCTTTGGGGGAGCGTGAGAAATCCCTGATCGCCCTCGGCGTCGCACACGCCTTGCAGTGTCCCTACTGCATCGATGCCTACACCCAGGACGCCCTGTCTAAGGGCTTCGACCCCGAGCAACTGACCGAAGTCGTGCATGTCGCCAGCGCCATTAGGGGCGGAGCATCGATGGTGCACGGCATGCAAATGCGCTCGGTCACCGACGAATTGGGCATGTAGCCCAGCGGGCGAAGCCAAGTTACTTTGCACGCAAATCCGGCGTCGGCATCTACATGGAGACAAGTCACTTGATCAGCAGCGCATCCCAAAAGCTCAAGGTATTGCCGACACTCGCCCGCCGCGGCGACGAGATGGCGCAACCCGAGGCGCAGATCAAGCTGCTCAATTCCGTGGAGTTGCCCGATGATCTGGACCCCGAGTTTGATCGCCAACTCAAGGGCGCGGGTCTGGCACCCCTGACCGCAACGGGCGTCGAGATTCTGCAACTCAACTTGGGCCGCGTTTGCAATCAAACTTGCTCGCACTGTCACGTGGATGCCGGCCCCGATCGCACGGAGGTCATGACGCGCGAAACGGCGGAGCTTTGCATGTCCGTTCTGGCCGACACGGACATCCCGACTGTGGATATCACCGGCGGTGCGCCGGAGATGTGTCCGGAGTTTCGCTATTTGGTGGCGGAGTCCCGCCGCCTCGGCCGGCATGTAATCGACCGCTGCAACTTGACGATTTTGATGGCGCGGCCCTACGCCGACCTGGCGGAGTTTCTGGCCGAGAACGAAGTCGAAGTCGTTTGCTCGTTGCCGCACTACCGCCAGTCCAACACCGATCGCCAACGCGGTGACGGTGTCTTTGATTTGTCTATCGCCGCGCTGAAGAAACTCAACGCACTGGGTTACGGCCGCAGCGGCGGCAAGCTGAAGTTGGTGCTCGTCACCAATCCGGTCGGAGCCTTTCTGCCGGCCGCGCAAGCTGCGCTCGAGCAGGATTGGAAGCGCGAAATGAAGCGCTTGCACGACATTGATTTCGACAATCTGTACTGCATCACCAATTTGCCGATCAGCCGCTACCTCGAGTGGCTGCAGTCCAGCGGCAATCTTGAGCGCTACATGGAGCGACTGGTCTCCGCCTTCAATCCGGTCGCAGCGGCCGGCGTGATGTGCCGCAACACGCTCAACGTCGGTTGGGAAGGCGAGCTCTACGACTGCGACTTCAACCAAATGCTCGAGCTCGAACTCGGTTTCGGTGCCCCGCGCCACCTGCGCGATTTCAAGCGCGACCTAATCGACAAGCGCCGCATCGTCACCGGCCGCCACTGCTTCGGCTGCACCGCCGGCGCCGGCAGCTCCTGCGGCGGCGAACTGTCCTAGCTAGGGCAAAAGCGACTGCGTCCCGCTACGGGTTCCAGGATCGGCCGCGATGCCGAGTGGGGGCCTTCCACCGGCGAGTGAAAGCGCACAAGCCGCGCCGCATTCCCCGCGCGCAGCCCTGCTTGCCACAGTGGGGCCTGCGGCGTGAGGGCCGGGATCAAGGAGCCTGGCTGTGTGCTATTCTTGGGGGTCCCTATCCCATTCTGGAATCTTTCCATGAGCTTTAGCACCAGCAGCCGTGTATTGGGTTTCGTCGCCGCCTTTTTGTTGCTCGCCGATGGAATCGGGGCGCAGCTGTCGCACTACAAGATCAGCGACACGCACGGGGGATTTTCGGCCTCTTGGTCTCAGGGGTTGGGTCTCGCGCTCGAGTCCGTGGGTGACTTGGATGGGGACGGTGTCGAAGATTTGGCGGCGAGTTCTGTGTCGGGGGATGTGACGATCCCGGGTGGTTACGCCTGCATCGATACGATTTGGATCTTGTTTCGCAACTCGGATGGATCCGTCAAGTCCTGGACGGAGATCGGTTCGAACAAGGGTGGCTTTGTGGGGACGGTTGATTGCGGCTTCGGTGGTGACATCTCGTCGCTTGGTGATCTGGACGGAGACGGAAACGTTGAACTCGCGGTGGGCAATGCCGCAGCTCCCTATGACGACCTTTCGGGCGCAGTCTGGATCTTGTTCCTGAATGACAACGGCACCGTCAAAGCACAACAGGAGATCGGCAACGGAATCGGCGGGTTGTCCGCGAGCATCGATCGATTCGGCGAATCCGTCGGCGGACTCGGTGATGTGGATGGTGATGGTGTCAACGACTTGGCGGTGGGTGCCGGGCGCACGATTCCCACCATCAGCGGCGGACCCCATCAAGTCTGGATCCTCTTCTTGAACGCGAATGGAAGCGTGAAGTCTGAAGTTCAAGTCAGCGGGGTCCCGGCAGCCTTCAATTCCGGATTCGGCTGGGCCGTGGACGGAATCGGCGACATCGATCAGAACGGTGTTCCGGATCTGGCGGTCGGTGCGCCGCGGGACGGAACGTACTCTTATCTGGGCGCCGGGGATTACGGCGCGCTGTGGACGGTTTTGCTGAATGCCGACGGAAGTGTATTGGGCTCCCAGTTTTTGAGTGGCTTCGCCGGTGACATCTTCGCGGATGACGAACCTTTCTTGGGAGCGTCGGTCGCCGGTCTGGGCGATCTCGACGGAGACGGTGTCGGAGACGTTGCCGTCGGCGGTTACCGCGACGATGCGGGCGGCAGCTCATCGGGCGCCGTTTGGGTGCTGTACCTCAACGCCGATGGGACCAGCAAACTCGAGGTGAAAATCGGCGCCAACCTGAACGGTTTCGGCGACGTGTTTCACCCGGACGATCGATTCGGCGTGTCAGTTGCGGCCTTGGAAGATGGCAATGGCGACAACATTGCGGGGCTCGCTGTCGGTTCACCGGGAGCTGACGATGGCGGTCCGGGACGCGGTGTGATTTGGGTGATCGGTGAAGGCAACGGCTTGGGACATCCGATTGAATTGCCGCCCGGCAACGTGCTTTCACACTCCAAATTGAGCGAACTGACCGGCGACTTCGGCGGCGGGTCGATCTTGCAGCGCGGCATTGGCGCCGGCATTGCCAATATCGGCGACCTCAACGGGGACGGGGTCATCGACTTGGCCGTGGGGGCCACGTGCACCTCCTGCACAAGCGGACCGGATCCCGCCCTTTGGATCCTTTTCATGAATTCGGACGGCAGCGTCGCTTCCGAGCAGCGAATCGCTGAATCGGACGGGGGCTTTACGGGCAGTGTCGACGTCGCTCATCTCTTTGGCGCTTCGGTCGCCGCCATCGGCGATCTCGACGGAAACGGAGTCACCGAATTGGTCGTGGGAGCGGCGCGCGACGACGATGGAGCCCTTCCCGGTGAGGTTTACTTGGGCGCCGTCTGGATTTTGTTCATGGAGGCGGACGGCACCGTTTCGGCTCAGCAGAAGATCAGCGAAACCCAGGGCGGGTTTAGCGGCGACTTGATCAGCTTCGGTTCCTTCGGAACGGCCGTGGCCGGCCTTGGCGATTTGGACTTGGACGGCAACGTAGACATCGCGGTCGGCGCACCGGGTTCGCTGGGCCCGATTGAAGGGGCGGTGTGGGTGCTGTTTCTCAACGCCGACGGAACGGTCAAAAGTCACCAGCGCATCAGCTATCAGGACGGCAACTTCTTCCCCTCGCTCAACGGTCCTTTTTGGGACAACCGTTTCGGCACATCGATCGCATCCCTGGGCGACTTTGACAACGACGGGATTATGGACCTGGCCGTGGGGGCCACCTGGGATGACGATGATGTAACGGGCAACTTCTTCAATGTCGGTGCCGTTTACCTGCTTTACTTGAACACCGACGGAACGGTTAAGGGTCACCACAAAATCAGTGAAGAGTCGGGTGGTGGGCCCTTTGGTCTGCCCGGCGACGGTCACTTCGGTCAAGCGTTGGCCGCCCTGGGCGACGTCGATGCGGACGGGTTCCGGGATTTGGCAGTCGGCTCCACACGCAACGATGTGCGCATCCTTTTTCTCGATGGCAACGGATCCGCCCTGGGTTCGCAGCTAATTGAGCAAGGGTCGGGCAACTTTCAAACAACCTTGGGCCTCTATGAAAGCTTCGGAGAGTCACTGGCACCCCTGGGCGATTTGGATGGCGATGGAAAAGTAGACTTGATCGTGGGGGCGAGCCGGGACAACGACGGGGGAAGCGGGCACGGCGCGATCTGGCCGCTGTTCCTCGAAAGTGACGACGCTCCCTTTGTGAGGAGCTATGGCTGTGGATTGAACCCGCCCGGGAGCCTTGCCATTGTCGGTTCGCTGGCCACCATCGGCAGCTCCATAACCATCGCCATGGACAATCCCCTGGGTACACAGGGGACGCCGTCTTTCCCCATTTACTTCTTCGGGCTTTCCTCACTCGAGGGCATCCCCTGCGGAATTCCGATTCCGGGTTACGGGATGAACGGGCCGGGAGCTGCGGGCAGTTCCCTGATCGGCGATCTATTGAATCTGATTCGATTCGGGCCGCCATGGCAGGGGGCCGGGCAGCCCTCGACCATCAATCTGAACATCGTCAACGAGCCGTCGCTGATCGGCGTGCGCATCTACACGCAAGGGTTGATGTTCGACCCGGTCGCCACTTTCGGCGTGGAGTTCGGCCTGACCGAAGCGCTCGAATTGAAAATCGGCCCGTGATTGCCAGCGGAGAGCGGTAGGGCCAAGGGCGGGATTCCCGCGCTTCGAGCGACCCGCGGCCGTGCCGTTTGAAGGGCGTTGCGCGATCGATGCGGGGAGCGGAGCCGATGTTCCCTGCCCGGTCGAGTTGCTAAGCTTTCCGGGTGAAGCGCGCACGAGTACTCGCTGCTTTGGCCCTCGTTCTCGCGGGTTGCATCGAACCGGAATCCCGTTCGCCCTACGAATCGCTGCTTGCGGTTCCCGCCGACAGGGACATGCGCGAGGCACCGCTTGCGGATCGCCTTCCGGGCGGGCGCGAGGACGCCGAG
Organism: Planctomycetota bacterium; assembly: GCA_029259675.1. GTDB lineage: Bacteria > Planctomycetota > UBA1135 > UBA1135 > JAJDES01. Next base: position 928 of record JAJDES010000450.1, on the reverse strand, counting down.
CGGCGCCGGCGCTCCGCAAGTCCTTCAGCGAGCAATTCGCCGCTTGCCAAGGGGATTCCCGATCGAGCCAAGGGCAGTATTGTCGCCGGCGGCCGGGCTTTTGGCATCGATGCGCCTGTGATTCATTGGTTTGATCCCGGCGGTTTCGATGCCTATGCCGGTGGCAATCCGGAGCGCCCGGGACCGGCCCGAAGTTTGCATTACGAACCGGGGCGCCCGGGTCTGGGCCGCCAACTTGAAAAGGTGCGCGAGCGAGTGGACCTCTTTGTGCTGCACTACGACGCGGTTGGACTGTCGAGCACGTGCGCGTCGGCCTTGAACAATCGCGGCTTGTCTGTTCACTTCATGGTCGATTTGGACGGAACGATTTACCAGGCGCTCGATGTCGTCGACACGGCTTGGCACGCGCGACACGCGAACTCGCGCTCGGTGGGAGTGGAAATCGCACACATCGGCGCTTACCCGCCGGGGCCTTCGCCCTTGGACGATTGGTATGTGCGCGGGAAAGACGGTTTGCAACTGGATTTGCGTCCCGGGAGTGTTCGCGAGCAATTGAGCAATCCGCGCTATCGCACGGGGCCGGCCAGGCCGAGCAAGGTCTCGGGCCGCATCCACGGCCGGTATTTGGAGCAGCCCGACTTTACGCCCGAGCAGTACGCATCCTTGGCTGCGCTCACGCGTGGCTTGCTTGAGATCTTTCCGCGCCTGCGGGCCGATTATCCGCGCGACCGGAGCGGTCGCTTGCGCAGGGATGTGCTTTCCCGGCGCGAGTTCGACAACTTCCGCGGCCTGCTTGGTCACTGGCATGTGACGGAGGACAAAATCGACCCGGGGCCCGCCTTTGATTGGGATCGACTGGTGCGCGAAAGTTTGCAGCCACGCTAGTGCGTGTCCGCCGGCGCCAACGTTGCGTCAGTTGTCCAACAGG
>JAJDES010000449.1 GCA_029259675.1 Planctomycetota bacterium | reverse complement strand
GCCCCTCACGGAGCGGCCCTTGCGCTTCCCTTCGGTTCCCGCGACCAGGTCCCGGAAGGACTTTCACCTTCAAGTCATCAATCATGCCAGGCACACACGAAAAGAGGGTTCCGATTCGGAACCCTCTTGAAAATCCGAGCGAATCAGATCGCTCCGTCAGTCACCGATTTGTGATTTCGATGCCGACTACAAACCCTGAAGATCCGCTTCTTCCATGGCCAGACGAGCGAACTCATTGAAGCGAACGCTCAGGTAGTCCTGAATGATCAGATCGCGCTCATTGGCCACCTTGAGGCTCAGGTCCCGCATCGCGGGAATTCGATTCTTTACGAGAGCAATGTAGTAACCGCGCTCGCCTCTGTAGGGGCCACCATAGCTACCGGTGGGCACGTTGAAGAAAATTTGGTCGGCGACTGAGGTGCCAGTCAAGAAGCACGTGAAGTCGCTTTCGTTGACCTTGCCCACCAGTTCATTGCGATACAGCGGTCCGAAGCGGCCTTTGTTGTTTTGGGCTTGCGGCTGCTGAGGAATGTTTGCGGCATCGGCACCCTGGGCTTTGGGCGCATCCCAAAACTCTGAATACTCCTCAATCAAGACGTCCCAGTCTTCGCCATCCGCCAAGCGCTGGGCGCATTCCTTGGTGCGCTTCTCGGCGAGTTCCCAGCCGTTTTCCTTCCAGCGCTTGCGCAAGACGTCGTAGGCCGAGATCCAAATCACTTCGACGTCCACCTTCTCGAGACCCAAAAGGCGGTTGGCCCGATCCAAATGCTCGCTGAGGTGCTCGTCATCAAATTCCGAGGCGATCATCTTCTTGTAGGATTCGATCAATCGGAAGTACGTGCGGTAGGACTCCATCGACGGGAACTTTTTCCAGTTCTGAACGAGCACTTCGAGCGGAAAGGGAGACTCGGCATATTGCGCTTCGCGCTCGGCGTAAAGCTTTTCGAACTCGGCATCGGAAATCAATTCGTCCGCCTTTTTCAGCGCTTGGCGCACCGCAATGGTCTTGGCCAACCAAAGGCGCGTGCTCTCCCAATCAGCGGGTCCGACTTTGCCTCTAATCTGCGCAAAAACCTGATCCGTAGGGATTCCGACGCCGTCAACAATCATGGCCATCTCAAGCGGAATGCCGTCCGCGGCCATCTTGACGTCGGCACGCTCTTCCAGGGCTTGAATCACGCTCTGACTCATCAGGGTCTTGAACATCATTTGCCCGGGATCGCTGGGATCATTCTGACGCCCTTCTTCCACGCGCTTGTCGTAACCCTCCTGCATCTTGGCCATGAACTGATCGATCATTTCCTCCGGCATGGCCGACTTCATCGCATTGCGCGTGAACTCAGTCCAATCGCTCGGATTGTCCGGCAGAAAGACCTTGTTGAACACTTGCGTCTGGTGTTGCTGCGCCTGCCAATCGCTCAGGCTCTCAATGTTGTTCTGTGTCAGCACGACATCTTCGGCAAGCGTCGGGTAAGTATCCTTGATGGTCTTGCGCGTGTCGTTAATGACTGCATCCACCTCGGCAACCGTGACCTCATACTTGGCCCGGTCTTCACCCGCTTCGACTCGCGAGTCAATTTCATTGTCGATGAAAATCTGCATTTTGCGCCGCTGCAGGTACTTCATCCCCTCGCGGTAAACGAGCGCACGTCGCACTGCCGCCTCGCTCACAATCTCGCCATTGACGACTAGATCGGTTTCCTGCGTTGCGTTGCTCGCGGTCGCGGCAATCGGAACGGTATGAAGGGTGCCGGCTTCGGTGGAGAAGCAGCTAAGAAGGGCGGTTGCAGCCGAAGCCGCGATAAGTGAATGGATACGCATGACTGGTGAAGAGGGGAAGTTTCGGTCTTGAAAGCGAGCGAGGGAGGGAAAGCTTGGGCGCCGATTCCTGCCCGGTGGCCCCCATGATCCCCGCTACCCGGGCCATCCCCAATTAGGGACCCAAGGCGGAAATCGGACAGGGTTTCTCGGCTAGATGCGCTGAAACGAAGGGAATTCGATTCAGGAGCGAGCTCGGCGCTGCTTGATGGTGGTGCTTACGTTCGTATCTGAAAAAGGTGAGGGGGAGCAAGAATCAGCCCAGCGGGAGCTGCTTGCGGAATCGCCTCCGGTCAGGGTACGTGGAAATTTCTGTTGGAGCCCCAGCGGCCGGTACGAGCCAAAAATCGGGTCGCGGGCAGGCCCAGGGCTGGTGGCGAACGCGGATCATAGGCAATCCCGGTCCCAGGATCCCCTTGGTGGGTGACCTTGCGGGCCCTCACATCCTACGATCCAAGCCGCACCTTGGTGTCAGCGATCCGCTTACGATCCGGCAAGACGGATGCAGACCGTTTCCTGTTCCGCCCCGCCTGACTCCAGGGCCGAAGCCACGCACCGCCCCCCCGCCAGCCCCACCCCATATGTACACCCCGCGAACGATAGCCGTTCTTTGCGATCTTCTTCACCCGCCCACCAGCATGGAGCCCGGGCCCATTCAACGCATCCACAACAAGATGTTTGAAGAGGGCACCCCGGCCTATCAGAGCTTTCAGGTCACCCACGAAGGATCGGTGCTTTCCAATCCGGTTTCGGGGCCGGCGGCGAACTCATCCGTCTCCTTTCTGAGCGACCGCATTCGCTTTCGCGAAGAGCTGGGCGCTCTGACCTACGAACAGTTCGCGGCGCGTGTGGCCAGCGTCTGTGCGTCCGCTTGCGAGATGAAAGGGATCCAACTTTTTACCGCGCAACAAGTGACCATCCGCAGCTTGATCAATCCGCGCCACTTCAGCGATAGTCGAAAATTCCTCGAAAGCGGTGTCTTCGGCTTTGACAGTCAGATTGAGAGTTTCGACAGGCAGCCGCAGCTCTATGGATTGCGACTCGTATTCGCACCCGAAGCCCAAAGACCGAACGCACACGCATTGCGCATCGAATCTTTTCACGGCGATCCGAGATCGCTATTTGTCGAAGACCAGGGCAGTTTCGGGCCCGTTGTGGTAGCCGGTGGATTGGACGCCATTACTGCTAACGTGAAAGCGACCTACGACTTTCTCGTCGACCGGGCGCTCGAGTTCATTTCCCGTTTCGACGCGCGCCAGGAAGTGTGATGCTCGGGAACCTTTGGGGCTGCAAGTTCCCACTCGCGTCTTCACTCCTGTTTAGCTTGGCTATTTTCGCACCCGGCTGCGGTGATTCCGGCAACGCGTCATTCCAATCGGAGTCGCAAGCAGACCAATCCCCAACTTGGCGCAAGCAAGTTCTCGCGCCGGACACGTTGATTGCGCGCGTGGACGACTTGGAGATTTTTTCGGATCAAGTCGAGGCCTTAGCCGACTCGCTGGGGCGCATCAATCCTGCCTTCACGCGCATCAAGCTTCGCCGAGAAGCACTCATTTCGTGGCTGTTGCCGCGGCTTGCTGTAGCTTCCGATTTGGTGAAGGCCAGAGCGCAAGCGCTTAAATCGGCGCGGCGCGAACGAGAGCGCCTTGTGGCCGAAGACGGCAGCGGATCCAGGCACCTTGAGGGTGGCCTCGAAGAATTGGGATTTGAGCTGTGGCACCTGATCTCCACCTTGAACGTCGGAGACTGGAGTGAGCCAATCGAAGTGAGCGGGCGCTGGTTGGTTATGCGGGTAACGAGGAATGACACCAGGCTCGACGTCACCCAAGAGAATCACGCCGTCGACATAGTCGAGTTCGGCTACTTGCCCGACAACTGGAGCAATCAAGATTTGGTGGAAGCGCAGGAACGGGCACTCCTGACCATTGTCGAGCCCTCTTTTGAAGAGGTAATTCCACGCTTCGTCAAACTGCGCATGAGCGGCGAAAAAAGCGACTTGAAGAACGGCGTGAGGGAGTAGCTCTCGGTCTGCCCGCCGCCCCCAAGAATGAAACTTGAGCGGGCGGCGCCTCAATCGGGACCGGCAGCTACTTGGAAAGCTCCATCAATGCCGCCTCCAAGACTTCGTCCTTCACGCCCTGAATTCCCTCTCGCGATCTTTCCACGAGCAATTCGGGAGTGATCCCCTCGGGCGGCATTTTCTTGCGCTCGGCCAGCTGAACTCGAGCTACGGTCCACTGCATTTTGTAGCCGCCGGGCAAATCCATTCGGGCGATGGATCCCGTGGCTCCGGCCGTGGGTGTGCCGATCAAAGTGCCCAAACGTGAGCGCTGCGCCAAGGCAGCAACGCACTCCGCGTGCCCTCGAGTTCGAGCGTCCACCAAGAACACGCGCCGGGCCGGAAAGCTAGGACTTGCGGCGTCGATCCGCTCATCGCGCCAATTCACATCCGCTTTTTCGAAGTAGGGGCGCGTCACGCTGGGCAATTCAAACCAAAGCCCTTCCGTGGGCTCAGGTACGCAGTGCCCGATCCAAGTGCCGTAATCCGTGCCTTCCAATTCGCCGCGCAAGTCAATGATGAGCGCGTCCATTCCGCTGACTTTGCCCAAGGCCATTTCCAGATCGGAAGGCACCAAGCGCGTCGCATCCACGTAACCCACTCCGCCCTCAAGCACATCGACGACCTTGGGGCGCGGATTGAAAGTAGGGCTGCGCTCCATCTCATCGCGGTAGGAAAGTTGCAACTTCTGTCCCTTGCTGTTCTGCACCCGAATCGAAACGCGCTGCTCTCGCCTTCGAAGCGAAAGTTGATCCAAAGCCTTGGCCCGCACCCCGTGCGCCGTTGCCCCGGGAATGACCTCGCACAGCTCGTTCAAGAACTCGATCGGGTCGTGGCCATTGAAATCTTCGACAACGTCCCCGGCCTGGAGCCCCATTCCGTAATCGGGATCCGCAAAGGAGATGAGCAGTTCTCCGTCCAATTCCGCAAAGCAAAATGGAAGCGCACTGTCGCTGGAGCCCACGGGATGCGTGACCGACGCCATTCCATCGGGGAAGGCAGCCAGCATGCTGCGCAAGGTCTCCAGGAAAACTCGCGGCCCCGCGTCCATGGCCGCCCTTGTCAATGCTAGCTCGAACTCAGCTTCCCATTCAATGCGGGCGGACTGAAGCAAGGTCGAATGGTGCGACAAAGAGGACCAGGCCAAAGCTACGGCCGCCAAGCGGGTGGCTCGATCCGCGCCGGTGCCGTAGCTCGCAACGGCTTCAGCTGCACCCTGCTCAGCGACGGACGCGGGCAAGGTCCCGTTCTCGTCCGCGTATAGCGCAGTCGCCAAGCGCGCGACACAAGACCCGCCCAGGTCATAATCACTTGGTTTGTAGGGCCTCGTCCAACCCCGTGGAACTCGCTTGCCTTCGATCGGTACGCGCTCCCTGATCGATTCCAGCAACCCCGCCTGCCCCGGCTGCGCGAGTGTACCCACAACCTCCCCTTCCAATTCCAGCTCGACTCCATGCGCTAGGCGCACAACCCATCCACCTTTCTTGGGAGCATCGAGCGCGTCGGAAGACTTGCCCGGCCTGCGACCCTTGGCATAAACGCGCAGGGTCGGAGCCACAGTTGCGAAGTGAGCTTCGAGCATCTCAGCCAATTCCACGGAACTCTTGGCTCCTTCCACAGCCTGCACGCCTGCAACAGTCAAAGCTTCCCAATCCGCCGCCAAGGCTTGGTCGCTGGGGTGGAAGTAGCGGATGAGCCCCGTCAGCTGAGTGAGGGCGAGCAGGTTTTCGGCCGCTCGACCTTCGAGTGCACGGGCCGCTTCCGCCTCTTTGATTTTTGCCCCCGCGCCCGCTACCTCGAAGAGCACATCATCGAGGTAGCAACTCCCACGTCCCTTCCATTCGATTCCGACTTCCAGCTTTGTGACTCCGGCGTGCGGAACATCACCCTCCATTTGCAGATCGATCCAATCTTTGGAATCCACCCACAACTCCATCTCGCGACCAATGGGCACGACGCCCAATTCTTTGTGGTGAGCCAATACCCGCAGGCGCGCAGCTGCCCCCTCCTCTGCAACGCGCAAGGCCGCACTGAGGCGAACCCGTTTTCCCTGCCATTCGCCGGGCTCCAACATGACTCGGAACAATCCGGATCCCGACGGCGCGAGCTCGCCCGCGTATTCGAGCGTTGCACAGCGGTTGCTATGCCGCGCGTCGCCCTGGTGAAGATTGACGCGATAGCCCTCCTGAAACCCCCAACCTTCGATCTCCCAAATGCTTGGGATCAGGCCGTCCGGCAAGCGTTCGAAATCGAGCCGAATGGCCTCCGGCTCGCCGACAACACTTGCAAGCCCCAATGCCACAGCACTCAACCAAGTCATCACACCCATGATCTTCCCCTCGTTCTCCAGGGCCGAAACCCCTCCTCTGCGAATCTTCCACGACTACCCTGTGCGACGAGCTCGCACGCGCAGTCACTGCTCTCAATCAATCCCTGCAATCTTTGTTCCGACATTCACCGCCCTTGGCGCCGGGCACCCCGATTCTGATGACCCTCCCTCATAATCACCTCTTGCTGCCGCTGAGCAAGCAAGGACAAGCTGCTTTACCCCCGGCAAACAGTTCTGAGCAATTTTTTGGGAATCCTTCATGGGAATCCATTTTTGTCGGCCTGATGCGGGGGCATAACACGGGGGCTCGCTACCTCGCCATGCCCCTTGGCTAGGTCATGGACAAGCAGATTCAAGGTCACGACCGAATCGCTTGGCACCCAATCGGTGCGTCAGCTCCCCGGTGCCGCTTGGATCCGTCAACCCTTGAACGCCCCAACCCATCATTTGGTGAGTACAAACTTCATTTTTCTTATCCTCTTCATTCAGCCACCCACCTAGTCAATAAAGACAACGATCGGACCTCTTTTGGAAACGAACCGAAACATCGGCCTTTTGGCCACGAGCTCGCGTCTGTTGGCCCCAATCATCGCGCTATCGCTGGCCTGCCACGCCCCCCCAAAGCAACCGGACGCACCATGCGGCGCAGCCCAAACCCAAGATTCGGCGCATTCGGCCCCCGCCAATGCCGCGCAACTCGGTTGGGCCGACCCGCAAGCCGCAGCCCTGGCAGCCGAGGTATTGGAGCGCATGGGAGGGGCCGAAGCATGGAATCGAACTCGCTGGATCGAGTGGAACTTCTTCGATCGACGCCATCATCACTGGGATCGCTGGACCGGTGACATCGTCGTGGAAATGGACGATCAACGGGTTTGGGCCAACTTGAACAGTGATAGCGGGCGCGCTGAAATCGGTGCCGTACCCGTTACGGATCCGGTCCAACTCAAGCAAATGCTTTCGGCCGCAAAGAACACCTGGATCAATGACGCCTACTGGATGTTCATGCCCTACAAGTTGCGTGACCCTGGAACTCGCTTGGTCCACGCAGGTTTCGGAGAAATGGCCGACGGTCGTTCAGCGCAGGTGCTCGAGTTGACGTTCGAAGGTGGCGCGGGCAATACACCGCAAAATCGCTACCTCGTATTCGTTGCCGAAGATTCGGGGTTGGTCGAGCAGTGGAGCTTCTTTGCAAACGCCGCAGACGAAGAAGCGGCACTCGTTGGGCCGTGGACGGATTGGTTCGAGACCAACGGCATTTGGTTGTCGGCCTCCCGCGGTCGAGGCTTCGATTGGAAAATTGCGATTCACACGGCGGAGCCGGCTGTCTTTAATAGCGCCTCGCAAGCAAACGAATGAAAGGCGAGCGCAAGCTCGAATGAACGCAATTCGCAACGCCCAAAGTTGCGCAAAGAGCCGGCATCCGCATGACGCGCGTGCCGGCTCTTCAATTTTATTGGCCATTCAAAATAGCGACGCTTGAACTCTTCCGGTGCTTGCCAAACGACACTGGAATAACGGGCGCAAACTCACAATTCGAGCGCCATGACCGAATAGGCTGTGCTTTTCGCTATGCCGCTTGGGGCTTTGGTGACACTACCGGCGCGCCCAATGCTGCGCGCGAACGGACTCGCCAAAGCTGGGCCGGCTACAGGTCCTTGACCTCGCTGACCAAGTCCTCCAGCGCTTTCTTGCCGTCGCCGAAGAACATCAACGTGTTGTCGCGCTCGAACAACGGATTCTTGATACCGGCATAACCGGCAGAAAGCGAACGCTTGATCACGATGACGGTTTGCGCATCCCAAACGTCCAACACGGGCATGCCCGCAATTGGGGACTGCGGATCGTCATAGGCGGCCGGGTTGCAAACATCGTTGGCCCCGATCACGATCGCAACATCCGAGTTCTTGAACTCGCCATTGATTTGGTCGAGGTCGAACAGCTTCTCGTAGGGCACGTCAGCTTCGGCCAACAGCACATTCATGTGACCCGGCATGCGACCGGCAACGGGGTGGATGCCGTAGGAAACATCGCAGCCGCGCGCCTCCAACAAGTCGGCCAATTCGCGCACCTTGTGCTGGGCCTGGGCCACCGCCAGGCCGTAGCCCGGAACAACAACCATCGAGCGCGCGCCCTCCAGAATTTGGGCCACTTCGTCGGCGGAAGTGCTCTTGACTCCCGTATAGCCCTCGTCTTTTCCGCTGCCGCCCGACTCCTCGCCAAAGGTGGCGAAGAGCACGTTTACAAGCGAGCGATTCATGGCTTTGCACATGATTCGAGTCAAGATCAGACCCGATGCGCCGACCAATGAGCCCGCAATGATCAGTAGGTTGTTTTGCAGCACAAAACCCGTCGCTGACGCGGCCAAACCCGAGTAGGAGTTGAGCAGCGAAATCACAACGGGCATGTCGGCGCCCCCGATCGGAACAACCAGGCCCACCCCCAATGTGATGGCGATCAGGGTCAGGGCGAAATGCGCCAAGAGAATTGCCGGCCCCGAATGTGTGTGGAAGCCCGCGTACCAGCACAACGCAATCGCGCTCAATGCCAAAATCGCGTTGAGAGCCTTCGAACCCACGATTCCAAAGCGGTTTCGGTTGATCTTGCCCGAGAGCTTGCCGTAGGCAATCAGCGAGCCCGAGACCGTTACGCCGCCGATCAAAATCGAAACGGCCACCGCCACGGCAAAGGGCGCTCCGCCAATGGGCCCTGAAGGCAGTTTGAACACCTGGGACGACATGGTTTGGCCCAGGGAACCGTCGCCCAACGCATTGGTGAAGAGAATCACCTGCGCAATGGAAACCATTACCGATGCCGCGCCGCCCATGCCGTTGAAAAAGGCAACGAGTTCCGGCATCGAGGTCATCGGAGTGCGCAGGGCCAACAAGCCGCCCAAAATCGTTCCGACGGCGGCACCACCCACCAAGACCCACATCGACAAGCCGCCCCACAGCAAATAGAGCGTGGCAACAGTGGCCACCAGCATGCCCAAAGAGGCGTATAGGTTGCCGACTCGGGCTGTGCGCACTCCCGCCAGGCGCTTGATGCCGAAGATGAAGAGCAAGGCCGAAAGCATGTAAGCGACTTCGATCAAGCCGAGTTCAAGCTCAGAGATGCCGCTGCCCTCTTCCAAGAAAAGATTGAGCATCATCACTTGTTCGAAGCCCCCGCGCTTTTCTTACCGCGCTTGCCGAACATGCTGAGCATGCGATCGGTAACCAAGAACCCGCCGACGACGTTTGTTGTCGCCAGGGCTACAGCCGAGAAGCCGGCGATCTTGGCCATGGTCGGATGTCCCTGACTGGCGCAATAAATGGCACCGACGATCGTGATTCCACTGATCGCATTGGCCCCGGACATGAGCGGTGTGTGCAAAGTCGGCGGGACCTTCGTGATCAACTCGAAACCGATGAAGATCGCCAACAAAAGGATCCAGACCCCGATAATAGTGTGGGGCACCGCGTTGCCGGCGGCCCCCGCTTGGGTTGAACCCGTTTCGACCAATGCCAAAAAGCTCACGAAACGCCTCCTTCAGAAGAACTACTCGAGTTGGTATCCGCAGAGACGGGTTCGCCTGTCTCCACTGTGCCGACGGGCAAGCCCATACTCTCCGCTGTGCGAGGATGCATCACTGAGCCTTCCCAAGTCAGCAAGCAGCCCGTGTGAACTTCGTCTTTCAAGTTGATGGCAAAGCCCGCTTCCTCGCCCTTGGCAATGCCGAGCTTGATCAGGGACAGGATGTTTTTGGAATAAAGCTCACTGGCGTGCCGCGGAACGCTAGCCGGAAGATTGGGTTGACCAACAATGGTCACTCCATGTCGTTCAACCACTTCGCCGCATTCGGTCAGCTCACAATTGCCGCCCGCTTCCGCCGCCAAATCGACGATGACTGCGCCGCGGCGCATGGAGCGCACCAGCTCCTCGCTAATCAAGCGCGGTGCGGGCCGACCGGGAATCAGAGCGGTGGTTATCACGCAGTCGGCCTCTGCAACGCGTTTGGAAACCTCTTCCCGTTGGCGCGCCAAAAACTCCTCACTGGCCTCCTTCGCGTAGCCGCCCTCATCCTCCAAGTCCTCCGCTCCGGGCACCTCAATAAAGCGCGCGCCCAAGCTTTCGACTTGTTCCTTAGCGGCCAAACGCACGTCCGTGGCTTCAACAACGCAGCCCAAGCGCCGGCCCGTCGCAATCGCCTGCAAGCCCGCAACACCGGCACCGAAAACGACCATTTTGGCCGGAGGAATGGTCCCAGCTGCCGTCATGAGCAAAGGGCACATCACCGGCATATGGGAAGCGGCTAACAACACCGCCTTGTAGCCGGCAACCGTGGCCTGCGAACTGAGCGCATCCATGGACTGCGCGCGACTGATGCGCGGCACAAGATCCATAGCCAAAGTCGCAACGCCCGCCTCAATCAAGGCGCGCACCAAGTCCTCATTGCCGGCCGGCCAGGCGAAGCTCACCAGAGTTGTGCCGCGCTTGAGCTTTGAAACCTCATCCAACGTGGGGGGTTGGACCTTGAGCACCAGCCCAGCCTCGTCCCAACTCTCGCCGCAGCCCACAAGCGCAGCTCCCGCGGCCTCAAATTCAGCGTCATCGATCTGAGCCGCAACGCCCGCGCCGGTTTCAACGCGCACGGTCAATCCGGCCTTGACCATTCGCCTAATGGTGTCGGGAACAGCTGCCACCCGGGTCTCGCCCGGCTGTACTTCCAGGGGTACAAGTACGATGGTCATGCGCGCAAAATGGTGTCGAGATTGAAGATCGTGGCGCCAGAGCGGCACAGCCTATCCAGCCATCTCGATCTGAGTGCGAGCGAAATCCAGCTGATTGGCAATTCGTAGCGGACGGCTGCTCCTGAAGCGCGGGAGATCTCGGCTGGCCCACGATCTCCGGCCACAGCACCCAAAATGAACTGACTATGTTGCGTGTGTTTTTTCGTCAGGATTCGGGCGCCCCCGGGGCCGGATGCCCTACTGAGCAGCAGGGAAGAGCGCTTCGGGCCTGATCGGGCAGACGGGGCCCAATTCGGAGGGCCTGCTCCACCGACGCGAGGATGCAAGTTGATTGCACAGAAGCGGTTGTGCTCCTTCGCAGCGCAATTTAACCCACTAAAGCAAGCCAGTTCCCGAGGGATGCAAGCTGGATGGGGTGATCCGCCGGGGCCCCAGGCTCCACGCCGGCCATTCCGGGGGGGGCTCGATCCGCCCCTCTCCGCGGAGGATTTGGCTCCGTAATGAGCCAAAATCCGGCCTCCGGCGCCCCCTGGGGGCAGCCGGAGCCCCCCTTCCCCGAATCAGCGACTGATTAGCTGTCTCCGAAGAGAAAGTCGCTCTCTTTCGACCAAGCGCCATACCGATAAAGGGGCAACAAGCGACTCAACTCTTTCAGCATGCTTTCGGGTACCCCAGGCTCGAGAGCCATGGATCGAGCGGCTGCCGGCGCCGGCAGGTGCTGCTCCACGGAGAGCGAGTGCTCCCCCGGTTTGTAGTAGCCCAAGAACTCCTCCAGGCGATCTGCAGTCAACGACCCGCAC
>JAJDES010000448.1 GCA_029259675.1 Planctomycetota bacterium | reverse complement strand
GCCCCTCACGGAGCGGCCCTTGCGCTTCCCTTCGGTTCCCGCGACCAGGTCCCGGAAGGACTTTCACCTTCAAGTCATCAATCATGCCAGGCACACACGGAAAACGGACGGCGAAGCCCGTGGGCTCCACCGTCCGTTTTGTCTCTTGGGCCGAGCCCGCCTTGGGCGAGCTAGTGCTGCCGAGAACCTAAGAGCTCCCGGCAGTCGACCAAGTCGGGGTCAGGAAACGCCGCCGGAGTCACGCAACTCCAGCATTTCCTTGCGAATGTCTTGGGCCAAGTTCTTGACGTCCTGCATGCCCTTGCGCACGCGGGAGGTGGCGGCCTTATTGCCGGTTTTTGCCTTTTCGACGTCGTCGCGCACGGCTTCAACGGCCGCAACGAGAGCCTCGTAGTTCTGCGTCATGTTTCGAGCTTCCTGATGGGTTGCCCCCGGGGGGGCACAAACTGGGGGGTTGTCGACGGTTACAAGGAGCCTGGAGCCTCTCCAAGCGCCCCTCCTGCCCCTTGTTAGCCAGTTTGGGGTCGGTTGATCAAGGCGTTCTCTTGTGGGAATCCTCACAAAAAGCGCCGCCAGGGGCCTTCAATGGGGTTGGAAGGGCATCGCCAGCCCGGCACACCGGACACCTAAAACTTTACTAAACAACACCTTACGAGGCTTTCAGGGGCCGTGAAGATCACTTCATGACCCAAATTGGGGCCAGGCCAACTCTTTGCCCTCAAATGTCAAGATCTGCGAGATTCCTGCCTCTCCCAAATCGGCGGCGCAGCTGTTTCGGGGCCTTCGGCCAGGCCGGATCCGGTCCAAGTAGCAGGCTTTGCCGAGCTCCCAGGCGGACCGAAAGAGGCCTGCATACAGCCCGCTCCGAAGCTCCCTGAAGCCCCCATAGCGACAGCGGCTTCCGCACGTTTCGGCTCAAAAACTCGTGCTGGAAGCCAAGGGCACCATCAAGGTCTGCGCAAGGCGCCCTAGAGGCCGCACATGGCCAAAACGATGCGCCATTCGGACGGTCTGACGGGCTGCACCGACAGGCGCGATCCGCGCTGGCAAAGCGCCATCTCACTCAGCTTCGGATTGGCCTTCAGCTCATCCAGGGAAACGAAGCGTTTGACCTTTTTCTTGGCGCGAATGTCCACCAACCACCAACGCGGGTCCTCGACCTTGCTCTTCTCGTCGAAGTATTTGTGCGCAGGATCGAATTGAGTCGGGTCCGGGTAGGACTTGCTCGCGACCTCAGCGATTCCGGCCACACCGGGCGGTTTGGCATTGGAGTGGTAGAAAAGCACTCCGTCCCCCACCTGCATGTCATCGCGCATGGTGTTGCGCGCCTGGTAGTTGCGCACGCCGTCCCACAGGGTGCGGCGGCCCTTGTCGGACCAAAGGTGATCGAAGGAATAGACGTCGGGCTCGGATTTGACGAGCCAGTAGCGCTTGGCGGAGGGCAATGGAATCGCAGTCGGTCAGAAGGTGTTGGAAGCGGACAGAGCACATCGCGCGCGCTGTCAACCCGACTAGGATCCCATAGCGGCGCCTTCGATCCAATACGTTCAGGCTTCGTTGCGGACTCGCCCCTAAATGTCGTTGCGCAGGCCCGGTGCCGACGTGCCGGATTGGCCGTTGCGCAATGCCAACGGCGGCGCCAGAACTTCCGCGAACACCATGGCCCGGCGCCAATGCTCGCGACTGCTGCCGGCCAAGGCCTTGGAATCAATCAGCTCCGCGGCGACTGCACTTTCACCGCTCCACTGCGGACCGCCGAGACTGAGATCGCCACCCAAACTGCCGCTTGCGACCGATTCGCGAGCGCTGGAACCGGAAACGGAAACAGCGACGGAATCTGAGCTGGACTGCGGACCGGCAACAGCCTTCGATCGCGAACCGCCGCCGCTTTGAAACTCCCCGCTGCCACTGGTGCTGCCAATGCTCTTGGGCCAGGGCGTGTCCGCCTCGGATTCTTTGTCAAATGCCATCTCCCCCTTGGCGCCCGAGAACGCGGGCTGACCGGCCGCGCCAAAGACGCTCGAGTTGTCGTTAGCGGGCGTGCTAGCAGGCGACGCTTGCTTCAACTCGACCTGGGCGGTTTGGGGACCGGGCTCAGCTTCCAATTCAATTTCGTGCGGACTCTGCCCGCGCAGCAGCCGCTCCCAGGGATCCTCCGCCGCCGGCTTCGGCTCGCGCTTGGGTCGCGGCGCGGGCTGGATTTCTTGCTTCCGCTCGAAAATCCGCCTCAACAGCGGCAATCCGAAGAACAGGAACAAGAAGAGGATTTTCACCCAGTCAAACTCACCCTCGTTGCCCATGGTTTAGCCCCGCCCTTGCCCTTTGCCACCCGGATCCACCGACGAGCCTCCGTCACCGGACAGGCTCTCACCGGCGATGCCCTTGCGCATTTCGGTGTCGGATTGAATGTTGCGCAAGCGGTACAGGTCCATCACGCCCATGTTCCCGCTCCTGAGCGCATCGGCCATGGCCAGGGGCACCTGGGCTTCGGCCATCACAACCTTGGCTCTGTTCTCGACCACGGTGGCTTTGAATTCCTGCTCCTGTGCCACCGCCATGGCGCGCCGTTTTTCGGCCAAAGCCTGGGCCACACGCTTGTCGGCCTCGGCTTGGTCCGCCTGCAAGCGCGCACCGATGTTGTGGCCGATGTCCACGTCGGCGATATCGATGGAAACAATCTCAAAGGCCGTGCCCGAGTCCAACCCGCCCGCCAAAACGGTTTTGGTGATGGCGTCGGGATTCTCAAGCACCTCCTTGTGGGTTTCCTTCGAACCGATGGTGGAGACGATGCCCTCACCCACTCGCGCGATGATGGTTTCCTCGCCGGCGCCGCCGACCAGCCGCTCGATGTTGGTTCGCACGGTTACGCGCGCCTTGGCCAAGACCTGAATGCCGTCCTTGGCAACCGCCGCCACTTCGGACTTGCCCGAGGCCGGGTTGGGGCAATCGATGACCTTGGGCGTCACGAATGTGCGCACGGCGTCGAGCACATCGCGCCCCGCCAGGTCGATTCCCGACGAAGTCTTGAAGTCGAGTGCGATGCCCGCGCGGTTGGCCGCGATCAAGGACTTGACCACGCGATCCACATTGCCGCCGGCCAGGAAGTGAGCTTCCAAATCGCGCTTGTCGATGCCGTCAATTTTGGCCTGCACCAACTGCACGCGCGCATTCACGATCAGGGCCGGATTCACGCGCCGCAGACTCATGGCGAGCATGTCGAACATGCCCACGCCCGCTCGCGTCAGAATCGAACGCACATACAAATGGGCGTAGCGCAGCACCAAAAACAGGAAGACAAAACCGACCAAGGACGCGGCAATAAGCAGCGCAACCTTACCCAAGCCGCCCAATCCGTCTTCCGCTAACAACAACAGTCCGCTGGACTTCATCCCTGATCTCCTTCGTTTGCATGCGATGGATCTTCGGCGCCCGCGGGCGCGGAAGATGTGTCCGTAGTGGACATGGACGACTTGGGCCCGGGCGCGCCACCCGGCGCTGCACTGGGCCCAACTGATTTTGTAAGCGCACCCTCGGCGCCTTCCGGCGTCGCCACGCGACTGACAACGACACGATTGCCGTGAATATCAATCACGCGCACCTGGGCGCCTTTCTCGATGGCTTCCCCGCGACTGACAACATCCATGCGCTGGCCTTCAATGCGAGCGATGCCGGCCGGACGTAGGCCGGCCTCCACCACACCCGTGCGGCCCATGAGCGCGTTGCGTTCGGCATCCGATTCCACACCGACTTCGAAGGACGGTCCGCCCAAAACCATGTGCTTGCCCAACGGACTCTTGGGGAACAGGCGCATGCCGAGCATGACCGTCATGGGCACCACGATCGCAACAACCAGGGTGAAGCTCGGGCCGCTGCCGGCTTTGAACGCCATCACAATTGCGCCGACAATCGCCGCTGTGGCCAGAACCCCGAGCAAGCCGAGACTGGGGAAAAACACTTCGGCAACGATCAGCAACAATCCGAGTCCGAGCAGTAGGAAGGCAACAGTCATGGGCGTTCGCGCTTGGGCTTAGATAGTTGAGTGGGAACTGGAAAGAAATACGTCGCCCGCAGGGCCCCAATCCGAAGAAGTTCGATCAGCAGACAACGAAACCGTCCCCGGTCCTGATTCAAGTCGCGCCGTTACCAGCGGGCCGGATGGGGTTCGAATGAAACGACTTGCCGGCTGGCGCGCGACTGTCCCCAACTGGGTGCTGAATTCAAATTTGCCAGCCACTGTCGGCCGAGCCCTGTAACCGACCATTCGATTGTGCGTTGCCGGCGGATTCTGCCCTGTCGGCCGATTGTGCGCTGTCGGCCGATTGTGCGCTGTGGGCCGATTGTGCGCTGTGGGCGGCCGACAAGGCAAGCAATCCGGGCAATGCAAGACCTTAGACGGCTTCCACTGTGAGGCGACCGGAGCGAACGGCGACGACCCGCACGCGCGTACCGGGGTCCAGCAATTGACCGGGGCAACTGGCTTCAAATTCCCGCTCGGGATCCGCATCCA
>JAJDES010000447.1 GCA_029259675.1 Planctomycetota bacterium | reverse complement strand
ATGAACATGGCGTGGGTCGCATACTCCCCCACAAAGCGGTAGGGCACCGCGTAGCCCGGATCGGCTCCGCAGTAAACGTCCTTTACATAGAGCGTGCCGGCCTTCTTATTCAGAAACTGAACCACCCGCTCCACGAGGGCGTCGAATTTGGCGGGGTCGAAGCGCTGAAAATCCTTCTTCCACCACAGCACGTCGTCAAATTCCGGCCGCGCAACCGCGAAGGTGTCCTGAACCGGGCGGCCTGTGCAACTGGGGTCGGTGTAGAAGACCAAGGGTCCGTTCACACCCAATTTGGTCGCGTAAGCCTTGGGCTCATCATCGGGCCCGTCCTTGCGAATGCGGCCGCGATCGTTGGCGATGGCCTCGTTAAACAGTTCCGGCTTCGAAAGGTCGTACTTGTAGCTGACGGTCTTCAGGCCGAGCAGGTCATCAAGTTGGGCGGCGTAGTCCATGGCTAGATCAGCTGGTCGGGTTGGGCGACCAAGAGGGGGGGGATAGTTTCAGCGCTTCCCGGGTGGCTCCGATGGTCCTGCGGCCCAAAAAGAGGCGCTTGGACCGAAGTGTGAGGACCGGCGTGAAATCGCCCTCTTGAGTGGGGATACCAGCCCAGCCCACGTGTGAAAAATAGGGCGGGGAGACTACTCCTCCGGGCAAAAAACCACAATACGGATGAAGCAATGGAAGGCCGCTGGCGACCCCGGAGGCCGGTTTCTGGACATTATTCGAGGGCGATTCGCGCCCGTTGCTCCGGCTGGGAGAAAGGCACTCGCCGAGGTCATGACGAGCGGCGAATTAGCCCGCGCGGTGGCCGCTGAGAAGTGGGGGCCCGGGCCACGAGCGAGGTTCTACTTGCCGGGTGCGAAGCCGCTTTGGCCCGCCGGCCGCCCCTTCATGCCCTGCTTTTGCCGCTCAACCCCTCCGCGCAGCGCGGCCCAAAATGGCTATTGAGATTAACCGGATATTCACCGTCGCCTGAAGACCACTTGCCTTTGACATCCGATAATCCTCGCTAATACATCACAAAAGTAAGCCAAAACAGACTCAATGGAGCCGAATGGACGTTCGGCTCACCCATCGGGACCGCTCCCAAGAGCATCCGCCCGAATCCATCGGTTACCTCGGCGACAGCGCCTCTCGAATAGTTCGGGAACGGACCATTTAGCCCGGGACATTGAGCACCGATAAGAAAGTCAGAGATGAAGAATTCAAAAAGTTACCTGTGTCCGCGTTGTGATTACTCGCTGGTCCCCGTTCACGCTGTCGAAAGTGGCAAACGCCGCGTCGTCGCCCTCACCTGCCCCGAGCCCTACTGCGACCACATGCAGATGGTCACCAAGTCCGAAGCTCGCTTTATCGCGACAGGGCAAGTCGGAGCGTTGACCGAAACTCGACGAGTCGCCGGAAGCTGAATCCGATCGACGCCCTCAGCTGAGTAAGGCTGCCAGCCGCTCAAAAACTCCCGACTCTTCGCGGAGGATTCCGCGCCCGGCCAATTTGATTGGCCGCCCCCTTGACCCCGTATCCGCGGGCTCAACTTAGCCGGCCCACCAAAGGGCCGAATTGCTGGACTTGCACGATGAGGACTCTCATCGCCGAGTCAGGCCCAGATCAAGAAGCGCCTCGGCGCAGTTGCGATTGGAGCTACGAAAGAGCAGCTCCCCAGCGCTCGCGGTACCACTCGACAGTTTCCACCAAGCCTTCACGCCAGCTGACTTTGGGTTCATACCCAAGTTCCCGCATCGCCAACTCCGGCGAAGAAACGCTGTAGCGGATGTCGCCGGTGCGAATATCAAGGTACTCGGGCTGCACCTGATGTCCGACTAGTTCAGCCATCCGCGCCAACAATTGGTTCACGGAAACCTGGATACCCGTGCCGATGTTGTAGACCCGCGCCGGCGCCCCATCGGAATCAATGGCCAAAAGGTTGGCCTGCACGACGTTCTGAACATGGGTGAAGTCGCGCGTTTGCTCGCCGTCGCCGTAGATTTTGGGCACCACGCCCTCGAGCAACTTGCGCGCGAAAATGGCAATCACTCCCGAATAGGGACTGTCGTCTGCTTGGCGCGGCCCAAAGATATTGAAGTAGCGCAAGGCGACGGTTTGCATGCCGTAGGTATGCGCCCAAACCGACATCAGGTGTTCGCCGGCCAATTTGCCCGAACCGTAGGGCGAGAGCGGCTTGGGCACCATGGTCTCGACCTTCGGTAAGACTTCCGAATCACCGTAGATCGCTGAACTAGCGGCGAAGACAAGCTTCTGGACGCCGGCGGAACGGCAGGCTTCGAGCAATCCCAGCGTGCCCATAACGTTCAGTTCGTAACTGCGCTTGGGATCCTGAACACTGAGCGGGACGGATACCTGGGCGGCTTTGTGGAAGGCGCCTTGCACTCCGGCGCAAGCAACTTCGAGTGCCTTGGGATCGGTCAGATCGCCCTCAAGGAATTCGATCGGCGCTCCGCTGCCGACTTCCCCACGCTCCGTGTCCCCCAGGTTTTCGAGTTTGCCCGAGCTAAGGTTGTCGAGGATGCGTACGCGGTCCCCACGGGCGACAAGCGCATCCGTGATGTGAGAACCGATGAATCCGGCGCCGCCGGTTACTAGATATAGAGCCACGCTTGCGAATGCTAGGAGCCTGGGCCTCAGATAGCGACCCATGGATTGCTGCCCCTTCTAATCGGATGGGGAGCGACAGTTCGAGAGGACAATCGTTACTAGGTTTCCGTTTTACAAACCGCGACGGCGGATCGGCTTGCCACACAGCCTTGCTACAACAGCGGGCTCGCGGCGAAGAATGCCCTCCGAAGCTCAAAGGCCCGCAATCTTCCCCAGCGAGTATCTCCCAGCCTTCGAGAGTCTCCAAAGGAGCGATCTGGTGCGGTGAATCTCAATATCGCGTGACGAGCTCGCGATTGGCGCAAATGCGGCCTCAAAAATCCCAGCCCGCCTCCCGGGCCGGGCTTCTTGATTGAATGGGGTCGCGGCGAATTGAGGTCCGCCGAATCGATCTCTTGGGTTACTCGCTCAAGCGATGACATGCCAAAGCCCCGACTTATCGGGCTCGCACCCGGCCTTAAACCACGGGACCGGGACCTGCGGAGGCCAATCCGCGAGTCCCGGTCCCGTGTCGGCCCTTGGAGGCCGACTGATCCGGCTGGCGGGCCGGGAGCGTCAATCAGGAGGTGTGATCGCTCGCCAAGGCTTCATCCTTGACTCGCCCCTCTACGCCCCCTTTTGAAGTGAGTTGGCAAATCCCTTCAAAACCCGTCGGAATCTGCGCAGCCCGAAAATGAGGCATGTGACCGTGGAGCCGAATCGCCGGATCCGTTCGGTACCCGTGACGGTCGCAATGCAAACTGACTCACTTGCGTGGTGTTCATTGCGCTGGGAAAACGCACAACCGCTTCTGTGCAATCAACTTGCATCTTCGAGCCGGTGGAGCAGGCCCTCCGATTTGGCCCTGTCTGCCCGATCCCACTAAAAACGCCCTTTCCCGCTGCTCAGCAGGGCATCAGGCCCTGGGGGCGCCCGAACCCTGACGAAAAACACCACGGAACATAGTCAGTTCAGAAGCCTCGATTTCCTGGGGGCGCCCAATTCCGGCAGGAAAAAATAGACCCGGGCCCGCTCGGATTCGGGTCCGGGTCCACGAAGAAGTACCTAACCAGGAACTCTGTCTATTTGCCCGCTCGGCGAGCGCCGGTTCGATCCCAACCGAACCGGGAAATTTGAACCGAATCCGAATGTGCCGCAAAACCCTGGGGAAAAGAGCCTTAGTGCCAGAGGGCTAATTTCGGATCCGACGCAACCCTTTGCTTCTCTGCCGGGCCAGCCCCGGGCCACGAAGCTACGGGATCCGGGGGCGCCGGCCTTGGGCCGCTACTAGGCGAGCACTTGGGCCCAAGGCACCGACCTGGGAAAGCGAGCATGGCGCTCTAGACTGCTGCGCCACGCACCGCCTTTCGAACTCCTCCCCAGTCTGTCCATGCCGCGCTCAAAGTCCCGCAACATCACCGGCGTCTCCGCATCCGAGTCGAAGCCCAAGAAGGCTCGCTCCGCGGCGAAGAAGTCCAAGACGACGATGATGGATCAGTATTGGAAGGCCAAGAAAGAGCAGCCCGATGCGATCCTGTTCTTTCGCATGGGCGACTTCTATGAGCTCTTCCACGACGATGCGGTGCTCGCCTCGCGCGAGCTGGGAATCACACTGACTTCACGCTCCAAGGGCGAGGACCCCGTACCGATGGCGGGCGTTCCCGTGCGCAGCATGGAGGGTTATTTGATTCGCTTGGTACGCAAGGGATTCCGCGTCGCCATTTGCGAGCAGCTTACCGATCCGCGCAAAACAAAAGGCATTGTTGAGCGCGGCATCGTGCGCGTCGTTACGCCGGGAACATTGACCGAGGAGAACGCCCTCGAGGCGCGTCAAAACAACTACCTCCTCTCGCTGTGGTGCAAGAAAGACGAAGCGGCTTTGGCTTGGGTCGACTTGTCCACCGGGCGCTTCGAAATTTGCGCCATCGGCCGCACGCAACTCATGGATGAGTTGGCGCGCATTCAACCGGCTGAGTTGTTGCTCTCAAGCTCGCTCGATGATGGCGTGCGAGAGGAACTGAATCACGTCTTCGGGAATCGCATCTGCGAGCGTGACGATTGGCGCTTTGCACGCGACACGACCGAGCGCATATTGCTGCGGCACTTCGGCGTCTCGACCTTGGCCGGTTACGGGATTGAAGCCGACAACGCCTGCATACCTGCGGCCGGAGCTTTAATCGAGTACTTGGAGGAGACTCAAAAATCCGCTTGCGAACACATCCGATCGATCAAACTGATTGAACCCGAGCAGTACTTGGTATTGGAT
Organism: Planctomycetota bacterium; assembly: GCA_029259675.1. Classification (GTDB taxonomy): domain Bacteria; phylum Planctomycetota; class UBA1135; order UBA1135; genus JAJDES01. The sequence goes on along the minus strand of JAJDES010000447.1, from coordinate 2,194 downwards.
CGCGCCACGCGCTCCTGCCTTGAGTTGACGTCCACGCAACTCGGCGAAAGAAGCGAAGGTACTTTGCTGGACACTATCGACGCCACACTCACACCGATGGGTGGGCGCTTGATGCGTGAATGGGTTTTGGCTCCCCTGCGAGTCGTAGAGCAAATCCGGGAACGTCAGCACGCGGTCACGGAATTCGTGGACGCCCCCTTCTTGCGCGAAGAAGTACGCGAAGCCCTGCGCGACGTTTTGGACCTCGAGCGCTTGGTCGCGAAAGTATCAACGGGAAGAGCCAATGGTCGCGACTTGCGAGCCATAGCTTCCTCCATGAACGCAATCGCCCCGGTGCGCGAACGCCTCGATTCAACGCAATCCAAGGCCCTTTGCCGAATTCGGACGGGGCTCGATCCATTGCGCGAGTTGACACTGCGGATCGAAAGCACACTTGTCGAAGCGCCTCCCATGACAATTCGGGAGGGTGGCCTTATTTGCACAGGCTTCCACGCGGAGCTTGATGAATTGCACCAGATTGCCGGGGACGGCAAGACATGGATGGCTCGCTTCCAAGCCAAGGAGATGGAAGCCACGGGAATGACCGGCTTGAAAGTCGGCTACAACTCCGTCTTCGGCTACTACCTAGAAGTTCCGCGGGGGCAAGTGGAGCGGGTTCCCGAAAATTACATCCGCAAGCAGACGATCAAGACGGCTGAACGTTACATCACTCCCGAGCTCAAAGATTACGAAGGCAAAGTGCTCAAGGCGGAACAGAGCTCGCGCGACTTGGAGTACGAGTTGTTCCTCGAATTGCGCGAGGAAGTCGCGCAGCATGTACGCCAAATTTTGGACACCGCCAGCTGCGTCGCCGAGCTTGACGTATACGGCGGCCTGGCCCAAAAAGCCGCCGAGAATCGCTACGTCGCTCCGTGCATTGACGACACCGACGTGATTGACATCGCCGATGGCCGTCATCCGGTCATTGAACAATCATCCGCTTGTGATGCCTTCGTTCCCAACGACAGCAGGCTCAACGGTGACGATCGCAACCTGACGATTCTGACGGGCCCCAACATGGCGGGTAAGTCGACGTTTATTCGCCAAACTGCTTTGATCGTTTTGATGGCTCAAATCGGATCCTTTGTGCCCGCCAGCGAAGCTCGCATCGGAGTTGCCGATCGCATCTTCACTCGCGTCGGAGCCGGCGATGACATCAGTCGCGGAGCATCGACCTTCATGGTCGAGATGATCGAAATCGCCAACATCCTCAACAATGCCAGCAAGAGATCACTGGTAGTACTTGACGAAGTCGGACGCGGAACCAGCACTTTTGACGGCCTCGCCTTGGCTTGGGCCATCGCTGAACACGTGCACGAAGAAATCGGCGCACGCACGATTTTCGCAACCCACTATCACCAACTGACGGAGATGGAGGCGCGCTTCCGCGGCGTCAGCAATCTCAGCGTCGCCGTGCGCGAGTTGGGCGAGGAAATCGTCTTCTTGCACAAGATTGTGGAAGGTGGCACCGATCGCTCATACGGCATTCACGTTGCTCGCTTGGCCGGCGTGCCGGCCACGTTGCTTGAACGAGCCAAGAGCCTTTTGAACCGACTCGAGCGCGAGTCGGACGAATTGGGTCCGATTGCTTCTGCGCCCGGCACCGCCGGTAGTACCGGAGCACCCGTGCAACTGGGCCTGTTTCAAAGCGAGCCCAGCCTTGTGGAAGAAAATCTGCGCAGTCTCGATCTCAACTCAACCACGCCGCTTGAAGCCTTGGCCAAATTGGCTGAGTTGAAGGCGTTGCTGCCCTAGCCTGCGCTCCGGGTCCGTTCGGTTTCGACTTCGATCCATTGCCGAGTGCTTGGCGCTTCCTCGGCGTGCGGCTGACAAAGCCTCGAGTTCAATCCGCCCAACGAACTCCCCCCAACTCGGTCCGAGCGGAGAATCCCGCAGCCGCACCCGAAGATTTCCCCGCGCCAGCTGATCGATTGCCCAGGAAGGAACTCCGCCAGCCGAGCCCCGCAGAGCTGGCGTTGGGTTTTTCGGATGTACGGATTCGGGCCGACAATGGGCGACCAGGGGATCAAATTGAACACGGAGCGAGCAAAATCCCGCCCCAATGCCCGGCTCACGAGCGGTCCGCTCTTTTTTTTGCCCGGAAAAATGGTCCGAGGCGCCCCCCCTGTGGGTCTGTGAGGCCCGATCCTCTCCC
>JAJDES010000446.1 GCA_029259675.1 Planctomycetota bacterium | reverse complement strand
ACGGCGGCGCAACCGCCTAGGAAGTTGATCATTGCGAGGGCTTTGCTCGCTTAACTAAAGACCTGCGGCGCAGCACACGTCTGCTTTCAAGCATGAGCAAGCCCGGGGGGGAAATGGTGACCGGCGCTGTAAGTCCGGGCTTTTTAGGGGGCCATGGTGTGGGCGATGGGCATCGAGTTCTAAAGAAGGGTGTGCATTGGATGGTTTCAGAGTCGAGGGCGCTATTTGGATGTATGGATTGGGTCGGTCACATTTTTGGGCCCGGGGCGAAGCTCAATCGAGGTTTGGGATTGCCCGTGGGCTACGGATGCCGTCGGAACAACCGTTTGTAGCCAGGTGCGTTCAAGCGCGAAGAACTGGCGATAGATTGGGACTCATGAAACTTGCAGCGATTGCATTACTTGCGGGCCTTGGGCCGTTCATGGCACCAGCCAATTGGGCTGGAGTCCGTGAGGGCGATCCATCCCTTGCGATGGCGCATGACCTGTTGAATGGGCTTGTTGCCGGGCAGCCGAGTGCGGAGCGATTGGCGGCGTTGAGTGAGATTGCGCTGGCTCGGGATGAACGCATGTTGGCGCCGATTGTGGATTTGTTGCGGTTTGCGGAATCGCGGGAGGAGTGGTTGGGGATTCTTGCTGCAGCGGAGGGGATACTTGGGCGGGAGCTGGAGGGGGATGGGCTTTGGTCCTACTTGACGCAGTTCTTAGCCGACAGTGATGAAGTCGCGCTGCCTCCCGGCTACGCCGAGTGGAAGGGGCGCTTGCTCGCGCATCATGTGGATCCGCGCATGAAGGCCTTCTTGTACGAAGGGGTTACCGCGCGCGTCCGGCTCGATGAAGTGGTTTGGGGGGGAGTGACGGTTGATGGGATTCCGGCGCTGGTGGATCCAAAGCTGATCCCAGCATCGCAGGCAACATATTTGACGGATACCGAGCCCGTCTTCGGCGTCGCGTTTGGCGGCGAAGCGCGCGCCTATCCCCTGCGGATTCTCGACTGGCACGAGATGGCCAATGACGTGGTTGGGGGCGTTCCCTTCGCGCTCGCCTATTGCACGCTGTGTGGTGCCGGAGTTGCTTACGATCGCCGCGTGGGTGATGAGGTCTTGACCTTCGGCAGTTCAGGCTTGCTCATGCGCTCGAACAAGCTGATGTACGATCGCGCAAGCAATTCACTTTGGAATCAACTGACCGGACGAGCTGTCGTTGGTGTGCGCGCGTCGGGGGAGACGGTGCCCGAGCTCAAGCTGCTGCCGATTGTTTTGACTTCCTGGAGCGAGTGGAAGCGGAAGAATCCAAAGACAACCGTGCTCGGTCTCGATACAGGTTTCGATCGGGAGTACTTTCTGGGTGCTGCCTATGGTCAGTACTTTGCTTCGCCTGAAACGATGTTTCGGACGCCTTCGCTTGCAAAGGGTGAGCGCGCCAAGGAGCAGCTATTTGTTGTGCGCATCGAGGGTGTCGAGCGCGCCTATTCCATGACGGCCCTCAGCCTTGCAGGCGGGGCTCTTCACGATGAAGTTGGCGGCAAGCGGATTGTCGTCGTCGGCGGTCGCGTGGAATCTGATAAAGCGCACGAGCTTCCGAAATTGTGGCGCGAACTAAGTGGAGTTAGCTTCGCGAAGTCTATAGATGCGCGCGCGGCTCTGGAACTATTGAGCAACGTCTCAAAGCTCGACATTAACGACTTGACGGTCGACGCCTGGCTCGCCATCCCGGAGGGTGCGCGCTTTCAATTACTCGAACAGCTCGGGCCGGAACGCAGCGCAAGGGATGAGGATGCAAGCTTGCGGGGCGAGATCGCATTGCGCGGATTGCTCGCTCCGGTGCGTGCATTTGAAGCCGGCGAGTTACGATTTACGCGCTCTGATGACAAGCCCGACCTGTTGCTGGATCAGGACGGGGCTAAGTGGCGCGTAGGTGAACTGGCATTGATCGGACCGCAGGAAAAGCAGTTGCCGCGCTTGAGCGGGCACTTGGTCTATCGCTTCGGCCTGCGCTCCTTCTTTCCCGCGGCTCAGATCTTTGGGGAGTGAGCGGGCTGCATGGATGGTCGCAGGTTGCGAAGGCTTTTGGTCTCGCGGGCGAGTTCCGGTGCTAAAAGGCGTCGTTCAACAAGACGCTGAACTGCGGGTTCGATAGATAGAAGCGCGTTCCGTCGAAGAAGTAGGCTTCCTCGTAAACCGTGACGAATTCGACGCCCAAGTCGGGAACAGTTGCGTTGACGGTTTTTTGGCCCGAGGCGGGGATGGCTCCGCGGAAGCGAACGATGAAGGATCCGCCCACTGTGGGTGCGCCGGTTAGTTCGGGGACGAAAGTGGGGGTCGCGGGGGTGGCACTGAAAATGTGCCACACGAGATCGAGCGGTTCGCCGATAAAGGTCGCGCTCTTTGTGGCTCCGAATCGAATGAGGTTGTCGCTCTGCAAAGCGCGCGCCGCGAAGTCGTCGCTGAGGACGTTACCGGCGATCCCCGTGACGTCTTCGCCCGGCATGCCGACTGTGCAAGGCAGACTGGACGGCATTCCGGGTCCCCCCGGAATCATCAGCATCGACGAGCGCACGAAAGTGGGGTTCGTGGGTGCCGGCCCCGATGATGGGAGCAATGCAAGACCCGGGCCTCCATTGCCCCCGTTTCCACAACTGGGTAGTTGGCTTTGATTGCCCAGTCCGCCGGTGCCCCCGAATGCGGTTGTGCGAATGCCGAGTCCAAAGCCACCAATTAGTGTCCAGGCGCCGTGCCCGTTGCCACCGTGACTGGGAGGGCGAAGTCCGTCTCCCCAGTAACCCTCGCCGCTGGCGAGCGAGCTACCGTGAACGAAGACGTTGGACTGTTTGCTTAGGAGTGCGTGTGCCTTCAATTCGCCACACTCGTAAAGATAGGCTAGCGCCGTGGTGGCGTCGAAGTCCGAATCCACGATAGAAACGGCTGCGCAATCGTTCACCTCGCAGATGTTGGTGTTGGATTCAAAGCTACCGAAGATGGATAGCCCCGCCGAAACGCTGAAGTCGCGAATTTGTATCGGGCCCAGGCAGTCTTGAAATTGCAGCGCATTGGAACACTCGGTGTGCGTGCCCGCTTCTACTGTTAGCCCAGCTGCATTGACTGAGGAACCAGTGGGAAGATTGCGAATGTCCAAGCCCGCCACGCCGGAGAAACCTGGTTCGCTCACGATAACTCCAGGCCCGTCGGCAACGAGCGTTAGCCCTTTGCCATCAATGGCAAATCCGCCGTAGGTGCCCGGCAACACAAGCACGAGGTCGCCGTCGTTGGCGGAGTCAATCGCGAGTTGAATGCTGGTGAAGCCCCCGACGGCTCCCGAGGCATCCACGACGTGAACGGACTGCGCTGTGACGGGGTTCGCAAGTGAAGCCAACGGGAGCAAAGCGCTACCGAATAAGAGTTTTTGAATAATCATCGGCAGTGGCTTTGCTGCAGCCGCGCGCTTGGTAACGGGGGTCTATCCATCGGAATGAGGCGAAGTGGTGTGCCCGCATCCAATGGATTCAGACGGGCACGGATGTCGCGGCTACATGGGCAATCTGATTGCTCAAGCAGCCGGACAGTTCAAAAGGAATCGTCGAGGAGCACGACTAGGGAGCCGCCGCCGACGACGATGCCCTGGGTGCTGGCGAAGCTGCCTTGGGAGTAGAAGGACACGCCTTCGACGCCGACTCCGAGTTCGTTGAGGGTGAAGTTCTTCACCAGTGTGCCTGAGGCTGGAATGATACCCATTATCCGAATGAAGAAGGTCGGGAAGTCAATCAGGGCGCTGCCGGCCAAGCTGTCGAAGAACAGGCCGGTTGGTTTTAGGCCTAGGTTGAGAATAGCGATCTCTCCGGGGACTCCGGTGAAAGTGATGCTGAGGGTTTCGCCTTCGCGTACGGGCGAGTTGATTTCGAAGGAGCGCGAAAGGCCGGTCAGGTTTTCCGTGCTTCCGTCTTCGACGAAGACGTTGCCGCTGGTGTCGAGCAAGATGGATTCGGAGGTGGGCCCGACTTGGACGATGCTTTCCTTGGGCGAGGGGTTGCCACTGCCTGAGATGAAGCTGCTGCCCGAGGCGTAGAGGAAGCTGTCGGAGATGCGTGCGCCAGAGCTACCGGGCAAGACGGTATGGCCGAATGCTCCCGATCCGCCTTGGAGGGTGCTGTCGAACACATGCACTGAGGAGTTGAATGTGTTCAAGCTTGGGCCGGGTGAAACGGGAAAAAAGGCGTTCATGCCAACCAGCGAGCAGCGGTTGATGATGGCCGCTGAGCAGTTGTTGAAGGCCGCCGCTGCATGGGGAGCAATGGTTGCGGCTGGGTCCGTGCCGATGTCTTCAATCCAGAGTGTGCCCAGGTTGTCCTGTCCGAAAATGGCTGTGCCGCTTACGTCGATGCTGCGCATGGCAACGGTTTGCAGCGGCGCTAAGTTGCGGACATCGAAACCGGTGGATGGGCTCAATAGAACGTCGGCACCCGAGTCGGCAATGAGCACCAATGATTTGGCGCTGACGATGGGGGACGGAATGAACGGGTTGTCGAAGTAACCACCGCTGCGAATCAAAATGATGTCGCCGTCACCCGCAGTGCTTGTCGCTGTGGAAAGATCGGTGAAGTCAGCGCCCGGTCCGTTGGCGGAGTCGAGCACCCAAACGTTTTGTGCGGTTGCGGAAAGGGATAATGTTATTAGCGCGATTGAGAACGCAGATAGACTGGTGACGAGCTTCATTGAGTCTTTCCAATTGTGTTCAAGGAACTGGGCGCGTTGAGAACAAGAATGACACCCTCCAGAATACTCCTGCGGCACAAATCGTTGGCTTGGAATTAAGGGTTGGTGGACAAGGGCTAAATGTGCCTCCTGGGCTCCTGCCGGACGATCCATGGATCGAGACGGATTTTATGCAGGCTGTTTTTTGTGCAGGTAAGTCGCAGGCCTCGATCGGGGGAAGAGGAAAGCCCAAGCATTTTGAAATGGGTTTGGTGCGCGTTCATCAAAGTGGCGAATCGAAATTGTCGAGCGGCGAGGCTCGTGCAGGCCTAGGGCAGCACCGTTAACCGACTTGTGGGAGAGCTCTGCGTTCAACGATTTTTTACGTCGCTTCGCCGGCTTACGGTCCCGGGGCTACTCTCGCTTTTTGCTATGCAATTTTGGAACGTGGGCTTTGGGGCGCGATATTCCGAACAACCCTGGAGGTCCGGGATCGAATGGTTTGATCGATTCGAGGGGACCGATTGAGCGAGGTTGGAAGGATGTCCTGACCCACGGCGTTAACGAGGCTTGGATCGGGCACCAAGCTGCGCGCTAAAAGCTGAAAGCGCGGGCTCGCTTGGAAAAGGGGTTGAATGCTTACTTGATTGGGGGATGTCATGGCCCGCATGAATAGATGCTGTGCCCCGCCGTGATCAGGTAGGAGTGCATGAAGCGATTGGGGCGTAGCTCAATGCTGTTCTAAATCAGCTCCGCCAACTCTGGCCTCGTAAGGGATGCGTATCCGCCAGCGGGCCCTTCCCACTGCTCGTTGGGGTGACGCGGGAGTCCTGATTGCGGCGCGTCGATCTTTAAGTGCTTTCCGCGTTGCGAATGTGTTGCAGCGGGTTTCGGCCCGGTGCGTATTGCGACGGCCTAGGTGGAGCGCTCGACAATTGATGGGGGGATTCCCACTTGCAAGCACCTTCGGATTCTCCGTTACTAAAACCAGTAGTCTCGTGTTGCAATGGGGCGAGGGAGCGACACGTGGAGTTGCTTGCCGATCAACATTGCTTGAGAGAGGAGCTGTGCTGTGGGAGAAGAGCAGCGAGAGCAGGGTGCGGGGCGGGAAGAGTCGCAGGCGTCGGCCGGGCAGCGCTCGGTAGCAAAGACGCAAGTCCAAGCTACGTCGGCGGATGCTGTTGAAGTCGCCAAGACGCAAATTGCGGCGGAGCCGGTTGTTGAGTTGCAGCCCACGCAAAGCGGGGCGGCTGCTTCTGAAGGCAAGGAATCGTCATCTGCGGCCGGTCAACCGCTCTCTACCCTCGAGGGCTATGCGGCTGTGCCCACGGTTCAGTTCGGGGGGGGCGGCGGCGCAGCTCCAACGGCGGGTGGGGCGCAGGCTTTGGAGGGGACGATTGAAAATACGATCGAGCTGCAAT
>JAJDES010000445.1 GCA_029259675.1 Planctomycetota bacterium | reverse complement strand
GGGCCGATGTGCGGAGCCGCCGTGGCCTTCGCTTCAAAACCCTCCATGCCCTCATCGCGCACGAGGCTGGTGGGGTTGTTTGTGGGCAGCGGGCCGGGCTCAAAACGGAAGTGAAGGTTGTCCGCCCCCAGCATCTGATACAGCGTTTCGAGCCGCGAAGCGTGGGCGATGCGGCTGCGCCGTTCGCCTTCGAGGTTGGGGTCCTCCGCTTCGGCCCAGGCCCGTTGGGAGCGGGAGCGCCAAATGCCCGTGTCCTCGTCGGGGCCGGCAAGGAAATAAACCTGACCCTGGGCCAGGCCCATGAAACTGTGCAGATCGTCGCCGTCCAGAGTCAGCACTCCGTCGCGGCCACCGCGCACAAGGCCCTGGAGAAGCTCTCCTAGACCAATACCTGCAACGTCACCCTGGAAGCTCATTCTGCGGCTGGGGAATACGAGACGTGGGGAAGGTGTGCCATGCGAACTTTCCGCAAAGACCTAAATCGAATGGGGTAGCTCCAAGGGGCCCCACGCGAAAAAGGGGGGAGTCCCGGAAGCCAAAGACGCAGTCCCTATCGGCAGCCCCAGAGGCCGACCTGGAGTCCGCTATCAACAACTCCGCCGCTCCTTTGTCAGCGGCGCGGTGCGCGAGGCCTTAGCAGGTGACTACCGATGATTGCGCCGCTCCTGGGGCCCGTCCCAGGGTGTCGGCGCGGGAAGCAGCCCGGCCGCCCGGCAAAGTTGGTCATGGGCCCGAACCCTTGGCTGAGCGGACCGCGAAAGTTTTTCCGGGCTCAGCGGGCTTCGCGCTCCCGGGTCAATCGCAATCGAAGTGCCGCCAGGTCCTGGGGTGTGTCCAAGTCGTCCAGGATCGCGGCATCTTGGACGGGTACGAGCCAAAGTGGGTCCGCGCGTTGCCGCAAATCGCGCAGGGGCATGTCGGGATCGAGCTGCGCAATCTCCGCCGCCAATTCACGGCCGAGCACGATCGGATGACCGGAGCGAATTCGTCCTTCGTGTTCGATCGAAGGTCCCAGCCAACCGCGGGCGGGGGCGTCCGCCCCCAACCACGACTCCAGCAAAGCGCCGAAAACTTCGGCACCAACCAGGGGCGTATCCACCGGTGCCAGTACCAGGTCGCGATTGGGTCGAGATCGGCAAGCCAGGGCGATTCCGCCCGTTCGGCCGGCTTGCCAGTCGCGGTTGTCAAGCAAGGCAAGCTCTTTGGGGGCGGCCAGGGCGATTTCTTTCGAGTGCGCGCCGGTAACGACAACGGGCTCTTTGTCGTCCAAAGCAGCTGCAGCGATTTGCAGGCGCTGCAGTGGATTGAGCCCGCCCAAGTCGACGAGCGCCTTGCACTCGCCCAGCCGCGAACTGGCACCGGCGGCCAAGATCACCAGTGCCGGCTTGGTAGTCATGCTGTTCATGGTTCTACTGCCTGGGGCCCACGCGTGTCAGGAAAGGATCGCAGCGGAGTGGACCCCAGTGCTCGCGCCACTCGAGTCCCCGAGCTTGCCGGCTCTCAAGCGAGCAGGCGATCGTAAAGAGCGCGCGCTCGGTCGGGATCATCCGTGCCTTCGATCAAAGCGCGACCGTCGGCAAACACCGTGAAGCGATGCTCGCCGTCCTTGAAGCGCAACATGGCGCCCAGCATGGCCAGATCGTTCACTTGCCCCTCCAATCGATTCGAGAGCGCTTTCAGGTCGGGCCTGCCCGCGGAGGCGGGTAGTTGCACAGCGTTGCGACCGCACAGCACGACGGGGTCGCGTCCGGGCGGATTGTGCAGAAAATCGAACAGGCGCTGCCCGCAACAGGGGCAGTCGCTGTGACGGGGCGCGCGAATGCGGCGCAGGTCGCCGTGCCAAACGTCTATTTCCAACAGGGCGGATTCGAAGCGGTCGGTGTCGTCTCCCGCAAGCAATCGCAATGCTTGACCCGCCTGGAGCGAAGCCACGGCGGAAACAGCGGGCAGGATCACACCTGCCGAATCGCAGGTGGGCAGGGTGCCCGCAGCCGGTGGCTCGGGAAACACGCAGCGGAAGCAAGCTCCGCGTTCGGGCACGACGGCCAAAACCAATCCGCCGGAGCCGACCACACCTCCGTACACCCAGGGAATGCCCGCTTCCACGCAAAGGTCGTTGATGAGGTAACGCGTCGACATGTTGTCGGTGCCGTCGAGTACCAGGTCGACGCCCTCCGAAAATTCAGCAGCGTTCAAAGCGTCGAAATGGGCGGAATGAACGAAAAGTTGCGTGGGGCCGCCGATGCGTTGCAGGCTTTCTTGGGCGGCCTCAACCTTGGGCGTGCCCTCGAGCGCATGCCGCTCTTCGAACAGCACTTGGCGCGGCAAATTGCTCAGCTCGACAATGTCGCGATCGACAATTGTGAGCTTGCCGACACCGGCCCGGACCAGGTTCTGGGCCAAGACGCCGCCCAGGGCTCCGGCTCCCACCAAGAGCGCGTGGGAGTTGGACAGCTTGGTTTGACCCAAAGTGCCCAGGGGCGCAAAGCGAACTTGTCGATCGAAACGCGGATCGCCCGCGGAAGGATCATTGTCGGTTTGATTTGTCACGCTACGCTCCCGAAAGTCACCGAATGGGGTTTCGGCCTTAGAAAAAGATGCTTATTAGCCAAGCGATGACCAGGCCAATTAGCAGCAGCCCGCCCAACAGCAAAGGCAAGATGGCCTTGAAGTCTCCGTCGTGGGGCCGGTCAATTTCCACCCAGTTGAACATGCGCTGAACCCTGCGGTCGAGTTTTACGCCGCAATGGGGGCAGGTCTTGAGGGGCGCCTTGCTGTCCACCGGTTCGGTTTGAAAGTACTGCAGTGGAATGACGCCGTCGCACTCGAGGCAGTAGCTGTTGCGCAGGCCGCCACCCTCCGCCACGCCGGGTGCATGGGAGCGCTGCCGGTAATATTCGATCACTTCAGCATTGCGATCCCCGCGCGAGCGCGACCAGTGGCGCTCATCCATGACGCCCCAGCTGGGCTCGTGATCGACCGGCAATTGCTCGTAGAACACAAAGTCCTTCGGCAGCTTCCTTCGCGCGCCGCCCGATTCCGGATCGATCTCGGGCCCGTGTTTTCCAATGGCGGAACCGGGTGTTCCAAAGCCTAGCCCTGTGGGGGGCGGACCGGGCCCATGCTTGGGCACGGAATCCTGCGGCGTTGTGCTCGCGGGAAGCTTGGGCTTTTTGTCGGGGCGGGTGCTCATGCTTTAGCTTGGGACGTTTGCGTCCATAGCTCTAGACCACCATCGTCCAGAGCCGCGGACGAGCTGCAAGCACGGATCTTGAAACGAGCGAGAAGTGGGCGTGGGATGGGCCTGTGGGGCCTGGTTCGAGCCCCGGAAGCGCTGCGGGTGCCTGCTTGGAACGAAAAAGGGCAGCCCCCTTGGATCGAGAAGGTCGGGTGCCCTAGATCGAAAAGGTCAGGCCTATATACGGGCCCGAGAATTCGAGGTCCGCTTCCACCTCGCCGCCCCTGTCAGAATATTTGAGATCGGTCATCAACATGCGATAGCCGAGGGTCACTTGGCCCTGCGCCTTAAGCTTCTTGAAGAAGCGGTAGCCGAGGGAAAGGTCCACGTCGTAATAGGACAGTTCATCGCCGCCTAAATCGACATCGAGTGCGCCCACGTTCCCAATGGCCTCGAAGGGCCCGATTTGCGATGCGGCGCGCAGGGCCAGGAAAGCGATGGGGAAGGACTCGTCGGAGCGCACGCGCGCTGTGGTCGCGAGGGAGCGCACGTCCACTTCATAATCGTAGTAGCCGACGCCGAAGCCGATGCCGATGTCCGCGAAGCGGGTCGGAATCACATCCCAGGTCACACGGGCGGTGGTGAGCTCGACTTCAATCTTGGAGTCCACCGGGGTGCCGGCTGTGATGGAGGGGCCCGAGCCCAGGGAGAGCGTAGTTTGCGCCGTGCCGCGGCCTTCGTGGCGCGACCCGAATTGGGAAAGGCCGACATGCACGCCGAGCCAATCGAGATCGACGCGTGCCTCCGGCACCGCGTCGTCTTTGTCGAGTCCGAGCGCGGATGAGCTCGATTGGATCGCGGAGCCGGCTGATGAAGCGCCGAAACTCCCGTCCAAATCGAGCTGGCCGAGTCTGGCGCTGGCGCGAATGCGCGGGAGCGCGCAGGAGCTGGCGGTGAAGGCGAGCAGCAAAGCAAGCCCGCTCAGTCGAAGG
>JAJDES010000444.1 GCA_029259675.1 Planctomycetota bacterium | reverse complement strand
ATTTGGTTGCGCGATGAAGCCTGTGCCACCTCGGGCCAAGGCAACAACAATTTGATCATCGATGGCCAAGAACTTGGTCACATACTCGATCCGCGCAGCTTGACACCGATTAAAAGTGACCTGGTCAGCGTCACCTGCGTTATGGAGAGTGCGGTGGAAGCCGACATTTGGGCAACAGCGCTGGTGGTCCTGGGACCCGAGCGACTGGAGGAGGTCATGGGCACGGATGCACAACCCGCGCAGGGTAGGCGCTGGGCCGTGATGTTCGCGCGCGACGGCAGTTTGCAAATTGCCGGCCAAGGTCCGTTCGGCAGCGAATGGCTGCAACCGACTAAGCGGAAGTAACGTTACCGCACGCGCCGCGCTGACCTGCATGCGCCGGCCAACTGCGCCCCTTGAACACACTCGTGAACACAGTTGTCCGGCTAAAATGCGCAGCGCGCCAGGTAGACCCTTCTAAACGATAGCTTCCTTCTTGGGATCCCAAGACACCTGTCGCTTCTGGCGATAGGCCTCGGTTGCCATGTGACAGGCAATGGTCACTCCAAAGCTGGAGCGCAATCCGGCCGATGGATCCTTGCGCGTTTGCATGCATTCGAAGAACTCTTCGTGGTGCAGCCTTGTCGAGCTCTCGCGCTCCCCGTCGCGAGTCGTCAAGGTCAGCCCGCGTCCCTCGACCCACACGCTCGAGGGTTGAGCGTTGGTGCGCAATTCACCGTGGCTTCCGGTCAACTCAATGAATGGCTTGTTGCGCTTGAGTTTGCCGCTGCGCAACTCCTTGGCATAGGCTTCCGAACCCAAATCGGGGTAGACGCGCAGACCGAAGCTCAGCTCCATGGTGGCATCGGATCCGAGCAAAATGGTACCGGTCTTGTGGTAGCTGTTCGCCAGGGACGAATGGTAGGTAAGCGAAACCTCCTGCTCGGGATATTCCATTACGCAGGACCAAACATCGGGTGTCTCGCGCCCATCCTTCCAGTGGTAGACGCCACCCGAAGCCGTGGCCGTGGCCGGAATGCCCAGGCCCATGACCATGTCCATTTCGTCCAAGCCGTGACTGAATAGATCGCCCGAAATTCCGGTCGAGTAATCCCAGTAGCGACGCCACTCGAAGAAGCGCCTGGGGTCGTACTCGCGCTGGGGAGCCGGACCCAAAAATTCCTTCCAGTGCACGCGCTCGCGCGGGGGCCCGCCGTTTTTTGCGATCTCACGCACCCAGCCCGCGGTCGGACCGTTGCGATTGAGGAAGCCGTGAATTTGATGCACGGACCCCAGCTGTCCCTTGTCGACAATGTCCCGCGCCACATTGCGGATGTGATCCTGGCGGGACTGATGCCCCACTTGAATGACGCGACCGGTGCGCTCGATGGTGCGCTTGAGCTCGACAGCCTCCTGGGCCGTATTGGTCATGCATTTTTCGACGTACACATCCAAGCCTGCTTCGGCTGCCGCGATCGCCATCGGCGCGTGCAAATGATCGGGTGAGGCGATCAGCACCGCGTCGAGCTTCTCCTTTTCCAGGAGCTCGCGGTAGTCCACATAGGTGGCCGGTTTCGGGCCGTGGGAGGCGACCGCGCGCTCGGCGCTTTCCAACTGATCGTCGAAGGCGTCACAAACGGCAACGACATCCGCAAACTTGCTGCGCTCCTCCGACTCCATGCCCCTGCGCGCTTCGCCCTGAGCGGCTTTGTCGTAATAGCCCAAGGCCCACAGGTGACCGTGTCCACGGCCCCCACAACCCAACACCGCCAGGCGCTTGGCTTCGCTGCGACCCTGGGGCCCAATAAAAGCGGGTGCTGTCCCGGTCATGGACAGGGCCGTGATCGTGCCGGCGCCCTGGGCTCCCTTTTTCAGGAAGCCGCGCCGTGAAATGGAATCTTCGTCGTGGGGCATAGTCGCTACTCCTTGGTGTGCGGATGGTACGGGAGCGGCGCCCGGCCCGATAGCAAGAGCTGTGAACGGAGTGGGTTAACGAGTGTTTGCCGACCGGTAGATCTAGCTCCACGGCGAGAATCTCGTTCGGTGCCTGGATTTCGGACCGTCGGGCGGATGCCGTTCGGGTCCGCACTCGCCCGGGACCGGAAAAAGTTGCTCCGGTGGCGCAATCCTGTCCGAGTGGCGGAAGATCCCATGTGGCTCTCAATGAGAACGGAGCGGGAAGCGGATGCGACGGTACCCGGGACCCTATGCTGGCGGCACAACCATGGCGCAAACAGGACAGAAAGACGTCGCGAGAATCCGCCAGTTGGCCCTCGTGCGACCGGTCAGCTCCTCCATCGGCGATTGCGAGCTCACGCATCTGCGCCGCTCGCGCATCGACCTCGCAAGGGCACGCCGCCAGCACGCGCTTTATGTCCGGACCCTATCTGAATTGGGCCTTTCCGTTCGAGAGCTCGAAGCCTTACCGGAACAGCCCGATGCCGTCTTCGTCGAGGACACGGCCCTCGTCCTGGATGAACTTGCGATTATCACCAGGCCCGGCGCCGCGGTTCGGCGCAAGGAGTGCTCCTCCGTTTCCCAAGCACTGGCGGAATACCGAGAACTGCAAACCATAGAAGCGCCGGGAACACTTGACGGTGGTGACATTCTGTGCGCCGACAAAGACATTTTCGTCGGCCATTCCACGCGCAGCAATCGCGCCGGAATCGAGCAGCTGGCCCAGTGGACATCGGCTTACGGCTATCGAGTTCATGCCCTCGAAGTAAAGGATTGCCTGCATCTAAAATCCGCAGTCAGCCACCTCGGCGATCGAACACTACTGATCGATCCGGATTGGATTGAAGCAGCAGCGTTTGAATCTTTTCGTTGCTTGCTGCGGGCACCGGGTGAACAGGGTGCAGCCAACGTCTTGC
>JAJDES010000443.1 GCA_029259675.1 Planctomycetota bacterium | reverse complement strand
GATCCCTCCGCTCCGCTTGAGCGCCGCCGTCGGCGGGCATTCAAGACCTTGCAAAAAGATTTGCGCCAGGCCGAGAGTTCGAACGACCCCAGCGCCTATTTGAAGGCGTTGCATCGCTTCTTGGCGGCGTGTAGTCGCGAGGCGGATTGGGCCTGGGTGGGGCGCGATGTCGAAGAGCACTTGGAGAGCCGCGGTGGTTCGCACGAATTGGGGCGCGAATTGGCAACCGCCATCGAAACTTTGGAGAGCGGCGCCTATTCCAAGGCGAAACGAAATGGCTCATCCGTTTCCAGCGGCGAACTATTGAAGCTCGCCGACAAATTGTCGAAGGGGGCGCTGGCATGATGTCCTTGCGCACAATCTTGTTCTCGGCTCTGTTTTGCCTGTGCCTTTGGAGTCCGAGCTTGGCGAACCCCAAGCCCCAACTTGAAGCGGACAACGAAGCGGCCGTTGCAGCCTATCGCTCGGGCCTGTACGAAACGGCGGAGGGGCACTGGCGCAAGCTCTTGGAGGAACCCCGGCCGGCATCCCAGCGCGCCGTTCTTTGCTACAACCTGGGCAACGCAACTTGGCGTCGGGGTGACCGCATGGAAGCTGTGGGCTGGTACACCGCTGCCATTCGCCTGTCGCCCAGGCACGAAGATGCCCACGCGAATCTGGAGTACGCGCGGCGCGAGGCAGCGCTCGACCCGGCCGATGGTGGCGACTTGAGCGCGACGCTGAAGCGCTTGCTTTGGTCCGTTGACGAAGCGGAGTCCCAATGGCTTGTGTTGTTGGGGCTGGCCGTTTTCGGCTTGGCACTTTTGGGCGAAGCCCTGCGCGGCGGACGCTTTTGGGTGCGGCTTTCGATTCTTGGCTTTTGCGTCGCGGCCCTCTGCAGCACGCCCCTGGTGTGGCAGACCACCCACGCCGACACCGATCCGATGCTCATCGTCGCTCACCCGAGCATCGCCTTGCGCGCGGAACCGGCTGAAGAACATACGCCCATTGCCCAATTGAGTGCCGGCGTCCAGGTCGAACGCGTGGACGAGTTGGGGCAGTGGGTCAAGGTCGAAACGGACAATGGCCAACGCGGTTGGTTGCCCAAAGAGGCGGCCTTCAGTGTCAAGTATTGAACTTTCGGGCCCGGGCGGAAGAGCCCGCAGCGAAGCGTCCGATGCTTTCCTGCCGCTCGCGTGATTCGAGCCTAGCCTTTGCACTGACTGAGCCGCGGGTGTAGACCATCGCCGAGCGCCAAAGGTCGTTCACCTCCATGGATCAGGAAAGAGTGCCCACCGAAGGAACGGAAGATCCCGCAGAGCCGGCGCTGCGCGGCTGGTGGCGTTGGGTCACCTTGGGCTTGTTTGGAGTCGCCTTCTTCCTATTTCATCGGCATGCCGAGGCCTTTGAGTTTGTTTGCGACGACGCGTTCATCAGCTATCGCTACTCCAAGCACTTCGCCGAAGGCTTGGGTCTGGTTTGGAATCCGGGGCAGGTGGTCGAGGGCTACACGAGCTTTCTGTGGATTTGGGTCGGCGTGCTGGCTTTCAAACTGGGCATTGCACCTGAAGTGCTGTCCCTGTTCATCACGCGCCTGGCGGGCTACGGCGTCTTGGGACTGGTTTGTTTCTACGGTTGGAAGCGCAGACCCGGCAGCCCCTGGGCGGCTCTGGCGCCGCTCTTGCTCAGCGTAAATCGAACCTTCGCGGCCTGGTCCAGCGGCGGCTTGGCGACCCAATTGTTCTCGTTCTTGGCGCTCGGCTCGGTGCTGCTGTTTCTATTCGAACGCAGGCGCGGGCCGGCCGGGCGAATCGGCATCGGTTCGGCATTGTGTTTTGCGCTGGCGACTTGGACGCGTCCCGAGGGAGTCCTGTTCGCCACGGCGGCCGGCTTGATCGCCCTCACGGATGTCATTCGGGGGCGCAAGCCCCTGTCCAAGTTGGTGTTGTGGGCCGCAATCTTTTGGAGCCTGGTCTTGGCGCAGGTCTTTTGGCGCCACTCCTTTTACGGCTATTGGTTGCCCAACACCTACTACGCCAAGGTCGGCGGGTTGCGCTTGGACGAAGCAGTGCTTTACATGCGCATCTTCAGCCTCGAATACGGCCTCCTGTGGTTCTTGCCCTTGGTCTTTGTTCCGGCAATTTGGAAGCGCCGGGCCCAGGACCTGCTGCTGCTCTACTGCTTGATCTTGTTCAGCGCCTACGTGCTGTATGTGGGCGGGGATTGGATGGAGTTTCGCTTCATGAACGCGCCCTTGCCGTACCTGTGCCTGTTGTTGGCCGAAGGCTTGGCGTTGCTTGCCGGCAGTCCGGCGCAGCTGGGGCGGCGCACGGCGCAATTGCGTTTGGTTGCGGCGCTGGTCGCAGCGGGTTGGTTGTTCAGCAATACGCTGGAGACCGTGCTCCGGGATAAGTTCCCGCGCGGCAGAAGCATCTCGGACGTGCGGATCAACATGAGCGTCTATTCGTCGGTGCGACGGGCCCAGGGCGAGAAGCTGCGCGAGTGGGTTGAGAAGGGGTTGTTGCCGGAGGATTTGCGTATTGCCGTCGGGGGTGCCGGGGCCTTGCCCTATTTTTCCGAGCTGTACACGGTCGACATGCTCGGCTGGAACGACACATACATCTCCCACTTGCCGCCGGTCGAGCGCGGTCGCATCGGTCACGAGCACGCGCCGCCCTTTGAGTACTTGCAAGCTCAGCGAGTGGACGTCATCGATGCGCTGAACACTCCGATTCGAACCGGCGATCCCGCTACTTTTCCTCGCAGTATTGAAAAGCCGTACTACCAAGGATCCCTGCGTTGCCTGGAGGTTGAGCCCGGTTGGTACCTGGTCTTCGCCACGGCAATCTCCGAAGAGGATTTTGAGCGGCGTCTAGGTCACCTGCGCAGGGTTTTCTAGCACGCTTCAGTCTTCAAGAGGGACATCGGCGTGATCCGCCGCATTGCGGTTGCGCTCCTGCTTGTTGGCTTCGCGCAGGCGCTGACGCGCTTCATAGGCCTCCATGGCGGGGGCGAAGACGCTGCGCTGTGCGCTGCTGATGAAGGGGTAGACGGCCGTGAACGGGTCGTCCAGTTGCGCCAGCCACTGTCCCAACTCTGTGCGATGTTGCGCCAACCGCTGGGCATGTTCGGGGCGGCCGGCCAGGTTGTTCAATTCGTGCGGATCCGAATCGAGGTTGAAAAATTCCTCACGCGGTCGGGGATGCGCACGGCTGATTTGTTCCCGCAGCTTCGGATCTAGTTGTGCGGTTTCGAGAACTTGGATCCATGTGGGGCTGGAGATCGCATCGCTGACGTAGAGCCGTTCGGGTTCAAAGTGATAGATGTACTTCCATGGGCCGCGGCGAATGCTGCGCATCGGTATGGATGGCAGACGCATGTGGTCGGTTTGCGAGGCAAAACTCCACTCGCGGTGCGCGTTGGTTCGGCCGCGCAACACATTCGCGAAGCTCGTTCCCGCAACGAAGTCTTGGGCTTCAAGGGGCGCTTCGATGGCCGATTGAGAGTCTGCCCGGTTTTGAGCGACGGCCAATTCCCAAAGGGTCGGGGCAACATCAACGAAGCTGACCAAGGCTTGGGTGGCGGCTCCCTTTGGCACAACGGCCGGCCAGCGGCAAATGAACGGCACGCCGATTCCGTCCTCGTAAAGACTGGTTTTCGCAAACGCGAACGGGCCGCCGTGATCACTGGTGTAAATCACAAGGGAGTTGTCCAACTGGCCCCTGCGCTCAAGTTCCTCCAGCACGACGCCGACGCTGCGGTCCAAGCGCTCCACGGCGCGCAGGTAGGCCAGCTGTTCGCGTCGTACGAAGGGCAGGTCGGGAAGAGCGGGATTCAGGTCCAGTTCGGCGGCCGCCGCAGCAGCTTGCGCCTCTTCCAGAGCAGGTTCGATGCCGAAGCCGTCGAAGGGCCGGTGGGCATCGAACAGGTTGACCATCAGAAAAAACGGGTCAGTGCGCTCTTCCGTTTCCCGCGCGGAAAAGAATGCTTCCAGTTGAGCTCGATAGTGCTGAGGATCGTGTCCTTGGCGCGGGCTGGTCGTGGAGGCCCACTCGAAGCCGTACTGTTCGAAGGGGGACAGGTGGCGCTTGCCGATCAAGGCGGTCTGCCAGCCGGCCTGCGCCAGTCGACTGGGCAGGGGCCGGACGTCCGGCTTGAGGGGATAAAAGCCGCTGACTCCGCTTTGGCTCGGGTAAAGGCCCGTCAGTAGCGCAGCCCGACTCGGTCCGCAAATGGCCGTGGTGGTGCTGCACGCATCGAAGCGCAGGCCCTCGCGGGCCAAGCGATCGATGTGGGGAGTGCGCACATCCAAATTTCCATAGGCCCCGGTGCTGAAACGGCCGTGATCGTCGCCGACAATCAGCACCAAATTGAAATTTGCCGCGGCTGCGGGCTCGTGCCCGGTACCTGGCTGTGGCCCTCGGCAGCAGGCCAATAGTAGCCATGCCGAGCACAAGAGCAGGGCCCGCGAGGGTTGGAGGGTCCGGATCGGACCAGATCGATGGCGATGAATCCTGGGCATGGGGCGAGTCTAGCCGGGGCTCTGCTTGTGTCCCCGGGTCAGCTTGGCGATCCTTTGGCCCCCATGAATCAAACGGGAATCAGGCGCGGGGCTTTTCGAGTCGCGATCAGCATGCTCATCGGAGCTGGGCTGGTCTCGCTTGAAGGCTGTGCGCCCACAACGAGCGGCCAGCCGGCGCCGGGGGTGCTGCTGGTGGTGGTGGATGCCCTGCGAGCCGATCACCTCGAGCCCCTGGGATACGACCGCTCGACCATGCCCGCAGTGGTCGGCCTGGCCGAGGAGGGCGTGATCTTCTCGCGCACCTTCAGCGCGGCTCCCGAGCTGATCCCAGCCCACGTTGCTGTGTTGACGGGCTGCGATCCGAATTTGGCTTACATGGGGATTTCGAAGCAGTTTCAAATCCCCACCCCGAACCGCTGGTGGATCCCATCCCGCGTGCCGCACTTGGCGGTTGAGTTTCTCGCCGCCGGAAGAGCCACGGCCGCCTTCATCGATCACCCCCAAATTTTGGATCGCAGCGGATTCGCGGAGGGCTTCGAAGTTTTTAGGCAGGTGGGTCCCGAAGACAACAGGCGCCGCGACGAGCGCGGTGCAGAGCAACTCTGCGATGATTTCATCGACTGGATCTCCGAACTCGATCGCGATGAAACTTGGTTCGCGTACATCCACCTGAACGACCTCGAGCACGCGTGGTCCTTTAACAATCCCCAATGGGATTCGTTCTTTCCTTCGCGACCCGAGCTAAGCACCTCGCCTCCGGTTGGTCTTTCCAATGAAGTCTTCCACGCCATTCCGCGTTCACGCTGGCGCGCGGGTTCGCAAAGCATGGGCGACTACCAGGCGCGCTACGACGGAAGCATTCGCCACATAGACAGCGAACTTCGACGCTTGGTGGGGCAGCTCGACGCCATGGGCCGCTGGGACAACACGAGTTTTTCGCTTTTGGGCAGCTTCGGACTTCAATTCGGAGAGGCCGGCTTGATCATCGATCACGGCCTGTATTCAGAAGCCGATTTGCATGTGCCCTGGATCCTGCGGCCCGGCGCGGCTCGGCGTGCAGCACAACCGTTAGAGCTTGGCGGTTTGAGAGACAACTTGGTCAGCACACTGGATGTGGCCGCCACCTTGCTCGACTTGGAGGGGATTGCACAGCCGGCGGGCATTCACGGCATTTCGCACATGCCGCTGCTGCGCAACGAGCCCTACGCCGGGCGCGAATTCAGTTTTGCTTCCTGCGGCCGCATCGCCGGCTACAGCGTGATGGATTCAGCTTGGACGCTGGAGCACTTCCTGCCGGGTGCCTCACTTGAAGGTCGCGCCAAATTCAGCTGGTTCGGTGAAGCGGACCCGGTCGAAGGCGGCGAGGAGTTGCTGCTGTATCCCCAAGGACGCAGGCGGCCCAGCGCATTGGAAGTGCGCGACGGTCCGGAGGAAGTTCGCGTGCGCTTGCGGACTGCGGCCCTGCAATGGTTCGGGAACATCGAGCGTGCGCGCAAGTTGTCCCAACGCGTGAATTGGAATGGAGTCGATGAAGACAAGTCCATCTCCGACGACTTGATTGAATTGGGTTACCTGGGAGATCAACCGTGAAGGATGGTCGTGGGGCCCTAAACATCCTGGTCGTGAGCATGCGTTACCCGCCCTATGTGGCCGGGGGCTACGAGCTCTTGACGCATGATGCCGTGCGCGGTCTGCGCGCGCGCGGTCACCGGGTGCGGGTCCTGTGTGGAGCGGGTGAGGACTTTGAACCCAGCGCGGAGTTGATGCCTTGGCTGAAGCCCGCATTGGAGCATGGTGCGGACCCCTTCGTCGCGGCGCGCGAGGCCGGGAACATGGAGCGCTTCCGCTTGCATTTTTTGCGCTGGTCCAATTTCCAAGCAACTCAGCGCGCACTCGCGAGTGAAGACACGGACATTCTGTGCTTCTTCAATCTTGGGCTGGCGTCCCTCGGTCCGATCCTGGCCGCCCGCTGCGCCGGGATTCCGACCTTGGGCTACATGGCCGACGCATGGGCTTGCAATCACTGGCTCAGGGATTGGGAAGCCAATCCGGAGTCGCGCGCCAAGACCGCCCGCATGGAGGGACTGCGCCAGCTCTGGATGAGCTTTCGCGATTTGCTGCACCTGGGTCCGAGCCTCGCCTGCAGCGAGTTTTTGGCCCAGACCCTGGCAGCATCGGGAGTGGACGACAAATTGCTCGGCGTTCTGTCGCCTGGGCTCTCTCCCGAAATGGAACAGCTCGCCCTCGGCTCGCAAGTCCAATCGCGTGCGCCCGGTGAACCTCTGCGCGTGATTTGCACCTCCATGCTTTGGCATGGCAAGGGGCAACACATGCTTTTGAAGGCGGCAGGCCTGGCGGTTGAGCGTGGAGTGGACATGCACTTAACCTTTTGTGGGGGCGGCAAAGACGAATATCGGTCCGTCTTGGAAGCCTTGGAACGAACGCTTGTACCGGGCCGGGTAGAATGGGCGGGCATGCTGCCCCCGGACCAAGTCTCGGCGCGCCTTCGTCAGGCCCACGTCTTTGCATTGCCCAGTTTGTGGCCCGAGCCTTTCGGCTTGTCCACGATCGAGGGCATGGCGCACGGCTTGGCTCCGATCGTTACCGAGACTGGCGCTTCGCCTGAGATTGTGCGCTCTGGAAAAGAGGGCCTTGTGGCCCTGGCACATGACGAAGAGTCCTGGGCTGTGGCGCTGGAGCAACTCTACAGGGACGAGGGAATGCGGCAGAGTTTGGCACGTGCTGCGATTTTGCGCG
>JAJDES010000442.1 GCA_029259675.1 Planctomycetota bacterium | reverse complement strand
TCGAGCGCCTCGGCCGCACGCTGCGCCGCGCTATCGCCCGAGGCGCGCGCGTGCCGCTGGGCACGGGCCGTCTCCTCGGCCAGTTTGCGCAAGGCTTCGCGCGCATCGCCCTCGCCTTGCTGGGCATCCAGCGCGGCTTGAATCTCACGCGCCGCCGCATCGAGCCTGGCTGCGCGCGACTCGGCTGTGCGCGCTTGTTCGATGGGGGCGCTGGCAGCATTCAATTGGGCTTGCTCCGCGGGTTCCCACGCTTCCAGAACGCTGCGGTCTGCGCGTTGATTCTCTCGCAGAGCGCCGAGGGCACGCTCCAACATTTCCATCTCGGTGCTGCCGGAGGAGCGGCCGTTCGCCTCGTTTTGGCGCAGCAGTTCGCGCTGTTCTTTCAGTGCCTGCTCCAAGTCGGCGGCCAATTCTCGGCTGGCGTCGGTGGCTGAGTTCTCGCTCAGAGTTTGGGTGTCTTTTTGCAGTTGTTGTTCGGCCTGGGACAACTTGCTCAGGTCCATCTGCAGCTTGCGCACGCGATCGAGGCGGTCCTCGAGCGCCCCGCGATCATCGCGCTCCATCAAGACCGAAAGCAGCTGGGTCAAGCCGTCAACGATTTCGGTTTGATTCTCGAGCGACTGAATCAGTTGGCCCTTCTCGATTCTTTGGAAGGCCTCTTCCATGGATTCGCCGAGGGTGCGGCCCTCGTCGCTGGCGCGGGTATCCAACAACGTTAGGCCTTCTTTCAAAAGGCCGACCGCGCGTGTGCGACCCTCGGATTCCAGGCGCAGGGAAAGCACTTCGATGGTTTGGCGCAGGCGCTGAAGTTGGCGCTGAAGCAGGGCTTGTTCCTCGGCGATGGCCGCCAACTCGCGGCTCTCGAGCGCTTCATCGAGATTGGACGTCGGCGATCCGGCGAAGTGGGGTTGCGCGAAGACAGTCACCAACAGCGACACGACAAAGCCGATTGTTTTCAGCATGTTTTTTGGGATGCAGTGCACGGCGATTGAGCGTGGGTCCGTGCCCGAACGTCGGCCACTCGACGTCGCTGCCGCCAGCGACGAATTCTTGACCGCAGGAAGTCTGCAGGGCCCCTCAATCATGCCCATTCCGGCTGCTGCAGGGCTCCCGTAGTGGCTTGCGAATTTAGTGTCGGGCCGATTTTCGCCTGGGTTCTTCATTTGGAATTTGGCGCCGTTGGCCATGCGATCTGGGGGCATGCGATCGGACGGCTCATTTTTCGGATGCAAAACGGCGCGTGCGCATTTGCAGCGCGTCTTGTCGATTGAGAATGTCGCGCGTGAGCGACAGCACGGATTGGAAATTGTCCCATTCCGCCAAGCGCTCAAGCAGGTCTTCGATGCGGGCTTGGGTGCGCGCTTGGAGCCCCGCGGCCTCGACCAAGGCCGACTGCACTTCCTTCATGGTCAGCGCATTTTGAGCGCGCTCCAGCGCGTCCTCAGCTTGCAGGGACAATTCCTCGCTGATGTCCATGCCGATTTCGAGAATGGCCAAGAGGTGGCGCGCGAGTCCCGCGGAACCGAGGGCCCCTTCGTCAAAGGCTTGGATCAATTCGTTCCAAGGCTCGGGGTGAAAATTGCGATCCTGAATTCCCGCTACGCGGGCGTCGAGGAATTCGAGCAGCGCACCGGCTTTTTCATCCAAGCGAGCGTAAATGATGGTCTCCGAAATTCCGGCCAACTCGCGCGTCAGGGCGCCGGCGTCACCATGTACACGGCGCTGACCGGAGAGCGCGCTCTGAAGCGCCTGGGTATCGCCCGGCTCAAGCAGGTCATCGCCCTGCAGTGCCGCAAGAAAATCGTCAACTCGCGCGCGTTTCTCGCGTTGCAAAGCAGCCAACGCGTCGGCACTGCTGCGCACTCGGTTGAGCCGGTCTTGAATGCGGCGCATGAGTTCGTCCACGGATACGATGCGCACGCGCACGGTATTGGAGCGTCCCTCCAAGGCCTCCGGTTGTCGATTGTCCTCGGCCAGCACTTCGAGGGTGAAGAGTTGGCCCTCCTCCAGAACGGGAGCGTCGGCGCCATCGGATTGACCCTCCGCGGGGGCACCGCTATCGGAGGTGTTTGCGGCTGAAGGAGAGGCTGTGCTCGGGCTGAGCAATGCGTCCACTTCCAAGCGCATGGAGGCCAAGAGGCCGGGGCGCTTCGAGGTCGATTCCTGAATCAGGGGACGTTGCTCCATGGGGCCTTCGGCCAGAATTTGATCATTGCCGGCCGCAGTGGCTCGCCAACGCACGCTGGTCAAACCGAAGTCGTCGATGGCGCGCACGCGCAGGGAAATGGCTCCGCCCAACACGGTTTCCACATCGGTGCGGGTCGGCGAGACCAACTGCAATTCGGGCGGCCTGTCTTCAATGACGCTGATGGCGTAAAGGCCCGGGTTGGGATTCGACAGGCCCGTGTCGTCTTGCAACTCGAAACGGAAGCGAATCGAGCGCTCCGCCTGGAGCTTGAATCCCAGACCGTTTTGGTCGGGATCGCCGCTGCCTTCCGTCGTTGGCGACGGGTCGGCGTTAGGGGAGCTAAAGGGGAATGGCAGGGGCTCGAGCTCGGCCAAACGATCCTCCGGCAGCAATCGAGCTTGACCGACGGCGTCGGCCGGATCGGTCTGGACGTGTACGGTTAGCTGCGAGCCCTTGAGCACTTCCACGTCCGCGTCGAAGTACGTTTTCTCGGCGAGCCCGGAATAGGGCGGAGGTTCGACGCGAATGGCAATTCCCGTTACGTCCGGTGGTTGCAGGACGAACAAGTCGACGCGCGGGTAGAAGTCGATGTCGTCGCCGCCGGTGACGTGAAAGGATAGGTCGCGTCGAACGGAGGCCAGCATCTGGCGGAAGCTATTGCCACCCGCGCTGGGAATGAGTTCCACTCCACCCGATTCAAAATGCAGGGCGACTTCGTCGGGCACCAGGCCGCGGGCTGTGATCAAAATGGGGACGTCGCTGCCGCGCGCCACGCGCACTTCGATGCGCTCGGGGTTGACCTCGGGGATGCGCAGGACGCTGGCTTGACTGCCCATGATGGGAATGTCGACGTCCAGATAAGTGCGCCGGGGCCAGGGGCTGCTGCCGCCGAACATGCGATCAAAAAAGATGCCGGCTAGAGCTGGGCTGCGCCAAAAAAGTCCGCTGGCGAAGAGCACGCAGATGGACCCCGCCAGCATGCGCAATAGGGGAGTGCGCCGGTCGAGTACGGGCGCGAGCTCGAGCTCGCGCGCATGCGCTTCCGCCTCGCGCAATACGGCTTCAATTAGTTTGGGATCGCCATCGAGGGCCGCGCTTTGCGCACCGGAATCGGCCGCTTGCAATTGAGTTGCACTGACCAGTATTTCGCCCAGCTCAGGGTGCGCGTTTTCAATCAGAACAGCGAGTCCCGCTCGATCGGGAATGCGCGCAAGGGGGCGCAAAAGCTCGCGCCAAAGGAAATATGCCGGCAGGCCGAGCAGCACGACGCAGTGCAAGAGTCGCACGCTGCGGGGAACGTGCAGGCCCCAATCGGCAAGGAAGGCGAATACCAACCAAAAGGCCGTCACCGTTGCGACCGTCCCCAGGCCGTGAATCCAAATCAATCGAATCAGCCGCCAGCGCAAGCGCTTGAGCAAATGATCGAGTTTGGGAGTCCTATGCATGTCTTGCATGGAGGGCTGGTTGGTGTTCTGGGTCAAGGTTGGTGGATGAATGAGTAGGGGGCGGCGAAGCTTGCTTGGGGCTGTCCGCGCAGGTGCAGATTCAGCGCTGGAATATGGGCAGGAAGCGGTAGGGGATTTCGAGGATCAAAACGCCCATGGCAGTTCCAAAGGCCTTGCCGGGTCCAACTTGATTGGGGAAGTAGCCCGAACTGTGTTGCATGTCGAGCAGCTCCTGGCGCAGCTTGCGAAAGTAGCTCTCCCAGTGGTTGCCGCCGGCCGTGTACATGGCTTGAACGCCGTAGTAGTGCCCGTACCAAAAGAAATAGTGACCGCGATCTCGCCTGCCGCGGTCGTGATTGAAGGAGTCGAGCTTGCGCTGCAGGAAATTCAAGCCGTCGCCGATGGCCTCATCGGAATAAATACCGACTCCGTGCAGGGCGGTGACCCCGGCGGCAGTAAGCGGAAACGACGAGCGAGAGCTAGTGCCCTTTTGATAGTGGAAGGCGCCGACTTCGTCTTGGAACAAGGTCGTCGGCCGGTAGCGATCGCGGGCTTCGTTGCCGGTGATGGCCGAGTCCACAACGTATTGCGCCGCGCGGTCGATGGTGGACTTCGGCACATGGATGCCGATGTTGCGGGCTGCGCGCAGGGCCAACACTTGGCAAACCACAATCGACATGTCCGAATTGGGCGCGAAGGGCTCATAGCGCCAGCCGCCCTCATCGTTTTGGCAGCGCACAATGAAGTCGACAGCCTTTTGAAGCTTCTGCCTGACATCCTGGCGGTGAGTCATGCCGTAGATCTCAGCCAAGAAGAGCGAAGCGAAAGCGTGACTGTACATGCGCGTGTCGGAGCGCGTGATGTAACCGTCCTCTTTGGAACAGGAGAGGACAAAGTCGAGACCCCGTTCAACGGCCTGTCCGTATTCGCCGCGTCCGGGCAAGTAACCCCCGGCAAGGAAAGCCATGCAAGCCAGTGACGTCACGCCGACGTGACCGGAAATGCCCGTGTACTCGTAATCGCTATTGAGCTTGTAGCCGATCTTGCCTTGCCAACTGCCGTCGTCGGACTGCTGGCTGGCGAGCCAAGCGAGTCCATTGGATACAGCTTGTGCCTGTTCGGGAGTGACGATGATGCCGCCCGCTTCCGCGGTGAGATTCAATTGAGAAGGCGGCTGGGCCTCCGCAATGCCAGGGACTCGCGCGCTCGCTTGAAGGCTTGCGGCAATGGAAGCCGCCAACGGCCAAGCAGTCGCGGCACGCGTGACCGCGGACTGCGGGACGCTCGCCTGGGCTTGCGCGGAACCCGGTATTTGAGTTGCCATAGACAGCAATGCCAAGCCGGTGACTTTGAAACCCAACTTGGACAGAGCTGTTTCGGCTCGCTTGGATACGTGCAATGGCGTTTTGGTGATCATCATTTGTCTTCCTCGTTGACCCAGACTTCCATCAAATTTCCGTGCAGGCCCTCATTGCGCAGAATGAACAAAGCGGAACCCAGCGGGATCAGCGTCAAAATCTCGGCGCGGCCGAATTCGCGCGGGAGCACGCGACTGTCGCGGCGCACGCCACCATTGCGATCCAAGAGAATCAGATGAGCCTGATCCCACGTGCGTTCATCGGGAATCTTGGATGTATACGCGAGTGCGGCCACTTGCGAAGAAAGTGCCGGTAGGGTCATGCCCCCATCGTAGAGCTGCTCGTAGGAGACCGGCAGGGGCGAAACCCAACGCTTGCCGTAGGGCAGGTGTATGGCGCTGATGGGGACGCTGCGTTGTCCCGGACCGTTCGTGTAAAGGTAAAGGAAGGGGCCGCCCAACTCGGTCCGGGTGCGTTCGGGCAAGCCGATCGGACGTTCGTCGGAGCGCAAACTCGCGATGGGGCGCAGGGCACCCAGTTGAAGGTCGAGCTGAACGATGTTGCCGGCCCCGCTCTCGGAATCACCTGTGCGAAGTACAAGGTAAGTTTCCGATTCCGCCCGAACCAAGTGACTCAGTTCTTGACCGTCGCGGAAACTGTGGCGCCACTTGCGCTGCATGGTCTTCAGATCAAAGCACAGGATGTGGTTGCGCTCCGGCTTGGAGCCGGCCAGGAAGGTCGGCAAAACGAAAAGTCCGTCTTCGATCCAAGCGGCGCGGTAACTGTCTTGGTTCAGGCGACCTTCCAGGTCGATTTGACCAAGTTCCGCGCCCCGATACAGATTCAACACAATCGCTCGCGCGGGTTGCGAAGTGCTGTGGCTGATGGTGGGGAAGAGCGCGCGATCGCCGTCGCAGAGCGGCGGGAGCCAGGCGCTACCTTGGGGCAGGGCTCGATCCCAGAGTTCAAGTCCGGAGCCGGAGTCGATGGCGCGTGCGAAGGTGCTGCCGGCATCGTCGGCCAGCAGCAAGATGACGACGCCGCCGTGGCCGCTCATGCCCAAAAGATCGTAGCTGCGCAAACGGTGTTGCCAAACGAGGTAGCCTTCTTGGGCATCGATAGCGACGACCGAATTGGATCCGGCGAGAACGACGCGATTCGAAGTTAAGACCGAACTGGTGTCGCGGGCGGAGAAGCTGCCGAGTGACGAAAGTTGGAAGCCCCAAAGCGCTCGACTGGGATTCTTGGAGGAATGCGATTCGACCCAGGTGTCGCGCTGATGCTGGCGCGTGAAGACCACTTGGTCGTGGGCCTTCGCATCGTACTTGGGCAAGTACCCGAGGTTGCGATAGATGCCGTCGAAGTAACTGGTGCGCGTCAGGCTCTCATCAAATGTTGAGCGTTCGGCAGCGCTGGGTTGAAGCGCGGGCAATGCGTAGGCCCGGGAAAGCTCGGCCAGTGAGCGTGCCGGGTCTTCGCCCAGCTCGATACTGAGTCCGGGCAGGCTGCGATCCAGACTGGCCAAGAGTCCGGCGCAGAGCTCGGGGTTTTCCTGCTCCAGGGCCGTGGCGACCAGGGCCCAGCGCCAGGCATCGAGTTCACTTGGAATGCGCGTGCCCGTTGCGGATTCGCGCACAAGTCGAACCACATCTTCCGTATCGCCGTTGGAGTGGGCCCGTGAAAGCAAGGCTTGGCTGGCCTCACTCGACGCTTTCGAATGGGGGTACAGGGCGCGCACGCGCTCCAGCAATTGCGTGGAGTCATCCCGTAGAGCGTCCTCGTACAGGCGCCGGGCGCGATCTTCGAAGAAGGCGTAGTCGGTGCGGGCGCCGCGGGCGGCCTGGTCATCCAGCAGTGCTTGGATGCGAGCCGATGCCAAGTCGTAGACGTCGTACTTCCAATCGAGTTGGTTGGATCCGTAGCGCTCCAAAGCGCTGTGCAGGTCTTCGAGCGCCGGCATGGAGCGTCCGCGCTCGGCGTTCAGGCGCGAGCGCACAAACAGTACCCACAACTCCACCGAGAGGTTCATGGGCGCGGAATCGGGATCGATCTCGGGCAGGGCGAAGGACCATTGATCGCTGGGGGCTTCCAACTCTCCACAACTCTCTTCAAGGTCATTCAAGCAGGCGAGCCACTCGGGACCTTCGCGTTCGCGCAGCAAGCGTTCCTGCTCAAATAGCAAGTCGCGCAACTCACCCGAGTCGCTGGTCAGCTCGCGGGCTCGATCGAGCAGTTCCAACGCCAAGCGCGTGTCCGCCAAGCTTGCGCGCACTTTGGCTTCTTCCCTGAGAACCTGATGCAGGCGGCTGGCGACTTCCGATTGGCGCTTGCCAAACTCATTGGTGAGCATCGGAGCGAGTAGCTGGTGCGCTTCGGTAAGGTGTTGGAGTGCTTGACTCGCGTCGCCGCTTTGGTGTTGCACGACTCCACGTTGCAGGAGTACTTGCGCCAAGCTGAGTACCGCCACCAGGTCGTTCGGGTTGGCTCGCAAGCGTTCCTGGGCCCTGGCCTGCAGGACTTCCCAGTCAAAGTATCCGCTCAGTTGATTGGAACTGAGTGTGAACAGCATGCCTTCGCCGACCAGAATGTTGCCGCCGCGCGATAGGGCGTGATCCGTGGGACCGCCATGTCCTCGGCGCATGCCCGTGCGCCGGTCGAAAATTTGGCGTCCGCTGCGCACGGGGACCACCAGCGCATCGCTGGCGAGAACGGGGCGCGGTGAGCGATAAAGTTCATCGCCCCGCGAGCGTTCAATTCCGTAACTCCACAGCCTTTGGTCGGGCTGACCCAGGGCCAGGCCGCCGGGCCTGTGGTGGGCGCTGATTTTGGAACCGCCTAGGTAAACGGTGTCGCGATCGGCGCCGAGCAAGAGGCTCACGGATGAATCGGCAATGCCTCGATCGGGATCTCGATCGAGCCAACTGTGGGTCGTGCTCCACAGGGCTGTGCCGTGCTCCAAATCAAACCCCACCATGTCGTAGGAATCGAGCGGCGTGACGATCACGGTTCCATCGGCCACGACCGGCGGAGCATTGCGCCAGACTTTGATGCGACTCGGCGAGGTCCAGCCGCGCGTGCGCGGGAGGGGAATCTGCTCGTAGAGGGATTCCCATAGGATGCGACCCGTGTCGAGATCCAGGGCCGCCACGGTGCCGAGTTGCGTCAAAGCGATGACTCGACCGCCCTCGGCTCGCAAGGGCGGAGCGCAGAACTCCTGCTCGTGCCGGCCGAACATGTTGAGTTCGCGCTGGCCGCTGATCAGGGCCGTATTCCAAAGCAGCTCGCCGCTGTACAAATCAAAGCAAGCCACCTGGAAATCAACGCGGCCCTGCATCAAGTAGAAGGGTGCCAGCACGCGCGAACCGGAGATGATGGGCGGGCCGGCCAACATCATGCGATCGGTATAGCTACCGCCTTCACCGTCCCACAGGGGGGGCGGCATGTGATTCCAAAGTGGCTCTCCACTTTCGAGGTCGAAGGCAAACAGGCGCCGATTGGGAATCGGGACCGTGATGCGAATACCTTGGTAATTGCTGAAGGGCAAACGTGCGAAGGGCACTTGCAGGGGGGCCACGACCACCGAGCCGCTGACGGCGGGTGCGATCAAGCCGGATTGGTCGTCAATGCCGCGTGTCAACTCGCGGTAGTTGCTGTCGGACCATCCGGGAACGGGATCGGAAACCCACTTGAGCTGGCCCGTGTAGGCATCGACGCAGAGCACATTCATCGATGTCGAAACCAACACGCGCTCATCGCTCAGAACGGGGAAGAGCGAGGCGTGGGCGTGCTTGTCATCGAAGGGATTGGGCGGCAAGTCGACGCTCCATGCGTCGGCGTAATCCTCGGGGACATTGCCAAAGCTCTCGTTTGGGCCGGGCAGTCGCAATTCGGATTTGGAACGCGCGGCAACCGGCTCTCGCAATACGCCGTCCAAGCCTCCTTCGAGGCCGCTTTGCACCAATTCGAAGCGACGTTTGGCGGCCGGGGGCAGGTCGCCGCCATCCTTTTGATGGCGTTCGGCCGCCCGTGTCCAGGCGCGCAGGGCATCGGTGATTTGGCCGCGTTCGAATTCCAAGTCGCCCAGCGTCCACCAGGCGCGTTCGGCTGCTTCGGTCAGGGGCCAAGTCTGTGCCACGCGAACCAAGGCGCGCCGGTCGCCCCGTTCGCGCGCTATGCGCAGTGCAGCTTCCGCGTTCTTCTCGAAGCGCTCAGTGTAGAGCTTGAGCGCGGGCGCAGGCAGTGAGCCCAGCCGTTCCGTGGCCCAGGTGGCCGCGCCCGGGTGCACATCGTAAAGGGAGACACGGTCGAGATTGTCGCGGCTGCGCGCGGAAAGCACGTCGCTGCTGTGATTGAGAATCAAGCGTTGCAGGTCGAGCACGGCTTCAAGCCAACGCTCGGACTGAATGTGCCCTTCCGCCCGGTCGCGCAGCGCGCGCGCATCGCGGGTTTCGGGAATGGCGAAGACGCGCACATCCCCCGAAGCCTCGCGTTCGATCGCGGAGGGGCCGGGAGGCTCCAGCCTAATTTGGGCTGCGGAAGTGAATGTTGGCCCCAATAGGAGCAAGCCCGCGCCAAGTGCCCACGGGAGCTTGAGTGCGGAGTCGCTTTGTATGGACACTTTTCGGCCCATTACACGAGCTCCCAGCGCTTGCGCAAAATCCACTCGGTGGAGAGCAACAATAGGGCTCCCAAGAGTGTCCACCAGTTGTCCCATGCATCGCGCAAGCGCGAGGAGACGGGTTCACGACGCTCTTCGCCGCCGGGGAATTCGGCCAGCAAATCATCCAAGCCGGCCAAGTCCACGGCGCGCCCGCCGGTCATGCGGGCCAGGGCTGCCATGGTCTCGGGATCCGGTGTCGGTTCCTGGTTCTCGCGCGAGGGCAAGATCACTTCGAACTCCGTCGAACTGACATGTTGAGCGGAGCTGGCATTGTCGACTTCGATCCAGGCCCGGAAGAGTCCGGGATAGCCGACTTCGAGCGCGCCGCGATACAGGCCGGGCTTATCGGCAACCTGAATCAATTCCAGCTCACCACCTTCGCCGTCTTCTCCGCTCCAACGAACCGATTGCGAGGGTCGCACACTGGGGCGATAGTCCTCGTCCAAAACGCGCGCTTCCAAGGGGATGCGCTCATCGAGGTTGTAGGTGTTGCGCGGAGTTTCGATGCGGTAGCGGCGGTCTCCGCTGCGCAGGCGACCCAGCGCCAGCCAGCGAATGGCGGAGCGCCAGAAGTGTTCGTGGTAGCGCTTGCCGAAGCGGCGATACCAACGCCAGGTGGAGTCGAATCCCAGGAACATGGTTCGACCCGCGGGGTAGTAGCCCGTCACCAAAAGCGGATTGCGCTCGCCGTTCGAGCCCATGTCGGTGGGGTGCCGCAAAACAACAACGGAGCCGGGCTTGGCGCGCTTGACGGGGGAGTACCAAAAGAAACCTGAGAGTCCGTTCTCGTCTTCCCACAAACTGCGGTTGATGGCCAGGTCGGGGTTGAGGCGCGCGATTTCGTGCGGATTGCCGGGCTCCTCGAGAACGGGCCGGAAGGAAAAACGGGTGTCGCCCGCAAATTCCTGCAAGCCGCCCGCATCGAGTACAACGGGCAAAAGATCGCGCAGGGTGTCGTTCAACACGAAGGAGCGCGGATTGTCTTGCTCGCCCGCTTGAAAGAGAACGCCGCCGCCGCTTTCGACGAACTCGCGCAGGGACTGGGCGAACTCCTCTACTTTCTCGGGATCGGGCGACAGATCGCTGGGATTGATGTCGCCCAGGATGACGACGTCGTAGGACTCGAGCAGCTCGCGACGCGTTGTGGGCACTTCCAGAAGGGACGGCAGCAGCTCGGAACTTTCCTGGGGAAAGTTGGGCGTGGCCGAGAGCAAGAAGCACTGGAATTCAATGTTCGCATCGCCGCGCTTGAGCAGATCCAAGGCCAAGCGTCGATACTCCCAACGCGGGTAGCCCTCGATGTAGAGCACGCGAATCTTCTCGGGGCTGACGCGCACGGATAGTTCGCGTTGATTGTCGTCCGTCAGGGTTTCACCCGCGAGCGGGGGCACGGAAACGCGGAAGCGACGCAAGCCGCTGCTCGCGCCGGGCTGGCCGGGCGGTGCGATCAGGACCACCCGCTCGCCGCGCTCGGACAATTCGACTTCTTGTTCGGCCACGAGTCGCGTGGAATTGCCCAAGTTGCCGTCTTCGTCCAATTCCTCCAGTACGACCGACGCGCTTTCGCTGACTCCGCGTCCCGTGACGCGCACGGCGATGCCGAGTTCGTCGCCTTCAAGTGCGCTTTGGGGAGCTTCGATCAATTCAAGGATGGCATTGCGCTCGGGACGCGTGTCGCCGACCACTATCGTGTGGATGGGAATGCCGGCAGCAGCCGCTGAGCGAGCGGCGTCCATGGCCGGCACTCCGCCGGTCGAGCGCCCGTCGCTGATCAGGAGCAAATCGGTTACCGGCCTGCCGCGGTTGGCCCCCAGCACTTGACCCAGGGCGTCGCCCAAGTGACTGGCGTGGCCGGCTCCGCTGAGTTCGCCCAGTGAATTGAGCGTGGAAATGCTCTCGCCGAAGCGAAACATGCGCACTTCGTAATCGTGTTCCTCAAGGTGACCGGCGAGTTTGCTTTCAAAGGCTCGGCGCGCCAATCCGAGTCGCGGCAACGGCGCTCCGGAACTCAGTTCGTCGACGGCTTCGGCCAGGTTTTCGCGCCCGCCATAGACCTCCTTGCGCTGCATGCTGGCGGAGTCGTCGAAAAGCACCAGCACCTCGGCCGGCTGCTCGTTGATGCGGCGTTCGATCACCACCGGTCTGCAAATGATGAGCAGCAATAGCAGGAGTGATCCAAAGCGCAGCGAGCTCAAAACCGTGCGCGCCGCCGATGTCAACGGTTCGGCGCGATAGCTAAGCCAAGTGATGCCCAGGAGAGCGGGCAGGATGATCAGCACCGCGACCCATGCCGGAGGGGCTTCGTGCAAACTCAGATTCTTATTGATACCTGTTTGCGCAACCTGCGCAGCAGCCTGTGCTGCATCGCTTTGCGCAACGGATTGGGCCAACTCGCCGGCTAGGGTCATGAGCGTTTGTGTCGAGCTGATCATTGCACCGTCCTCCGCCTTCCAATCCAGGCGCCCCAGAGGGATTCGAGAATGAGAAAGGCCAAGCAAGCCCTGGCAAATCCGCGCCACAATTCACCCGAACGGGGCTGCGTAGATTGTTCGCGATCGGAGCTGCCAAGTTCCGGGTCGAGCGGCAGCCAAACCGGATGGATTCCGGCCAACTCGGTGGGGGGAATGCGCTCCATGTCGCCCTCCTGGGGCGGAAACTGAACCGCAAAGGCCGCGGCCGTTTTGGAGTCGCTGCTGCGCGCACCCAACTCGACTTTCCACAATCCGACTTGATCGACCGGCTGAGTTGCGGGCAGCAACCACTTGCCGCTCGGCAATTCCTCGGGGTCGCCGTCCAGAGAGCGCGTGCTCCCGTCGGGTTTGATCAAACTTAGTTGGCGCGGAAATTGGGGCACTTCGAGGTGCATGGCGAGTCCCAACTTCGTGTTGCGCGGGGCCACATCGGGGCGACCCGCATAGCGCAGAAGATCGTGCATCAGCGGCACCAATGTGCGCGGAGAGTCGGGCAGACGCGTCCAGGCGCGATCCACCGTTGTGGTCCACAGGAGTACGCGACCGCGATCGTAATCGCGCTCAATCAAGAGGGGGTGGCTTCCGTCGTCATCCAAACTGGCCAGCACGCGCGAACCCTCAAGCGGAGCTGAGGCTAAGAACTCGTATATGGGGACTTCCGTGAACAGCGGCTTCCAGCGGTCGTCGGCGAAGAAAGCCAGGGCCGGGTGCAGCTCTTCAAAAACCGCCGCGCGGTAATAGCTTCCGCGTTGTGAGCGCGCGGAAACGCGACGTTCCAATTCGGCGGGGAGCAAGCCCGAACCGTCGGGCCGCCACAATCTGGCGTTGTAATTTTCGGGAATGACGCGATCGCCGACGGTTATTAGGAGTGCGCCGCCGCGCGAGACAAATTCCTCCAGGGCCTCGACGGCGCGGCTCGAAACGCTCTCGACATTGGCCAGCACGACGACGTCGTGCTTGGCGAGATCGACTTCATCGGAGCCGATCGACTCAGGTGCTTGAACTTCGGTCTCGAAGGGCGTGAATTCCGCGCCGATGGATCCGGCTTCGGGCAGGGGATCGAGTACGGCGCGCAGGAAGCCGACTTCGTCGTCCTCAATGCGATCGCCGGGTGCGCCGTTGACGAGCAAAACGCGCACGCTGGGCGGAACGTAGATCAATTCGTGCCGGCGATCATCAATGTCGAGTCCATCCCCCTCGAGACTGGCCTCGATGATGTGGAACCCGGGCGATTTGAAGGCAACGGGGAAGTTGGCCTCCGCCGTGGCCTGGGCTGCGATCTCCAGGCTTTGCGTCGGTTGTCTTTCGCCGTCGATCGAAAGGGCCACGCGCACCCCGGCTTGCAGATTCGAGCCGTAATTGGCGATCTCAACGCCCAACTCAAGCGCCAGATTCGGCCCCAGGACTTCGCTCAGGGGACGAATCTGCGTGACGCCCAAGTTGGGTGGCAGGAATCCTCCGCCGTGCAGGTCCTCAATCAAGATTTCCAGCCCCAATTCCTGCAGGCCCGCGAGTTGATCAAAGAGCGCATCGGTCAATTCACTCGCCAGTTCGCCGCCCTCTGCGCTGGGCGCGAAAGTTGTCCGCTGCAAATCGGTCAGGAAGCGAATTTCGACGGCGGCGGCGCCGCTGGTGGCGGCATCCTCTTCAGCGATGCGGCGCACTTCGGCCAAGACTTCACTGAGTCGCAACTCGCCGTCCGTCGGCGCACTCAAGGTCGGCAAAATGGCCAAGGCCTCTTCGGCACTGCGCCATGAGAGCAACTTGGCGCTTTCGGCCGCGTGCACAAGTCGCACACGGTCGCCGCGATCGCTCTTGAGCTCCAACAGGATGTCTTGCGCTCGGCCGATGATGCGCTCGTAAACCGTGTCCACGTTTTTGCGGTAGCCGGTCGACGCGGAGCCGTCCACGATCAGTATCAAGTCGCGGCGCTGTTCCGTCAGTGAAGCCAGGGCTCCGTCGGAACTCGTGAAGGGGCGCGACAGGGCAAAGGCCAAGAGGGCAATGACGCCCATGCGCAAGAGCAACAACAGCAGGTTTTCGAGCTGCGCGCGCCGTCGCGTTTTCTTGTAGGCGGCCAGGACAAAGCGCATGGCTGCCCATTGCAGCGGCCGGTGGCGCTGTCGGTTGAGCAGGTGAATGATCAGCGGAACGGCAGCCAATGCCGCGCCGAATGCCAAGCCTTGATGTAGGAATCCTTGCATGGCCGGCTAGGAGCTTTGTCCGCCGCGCATGCGCGCGGAGCGGCGGGCCAAGTAGGTGGAAAGGGCGACATCGAGTCCCGTTGACGTCGAGATTTGCACAAAGTCGATCGAGAGCTTGCGCGCGTGGCGGTGCAGCTCTTCGTTGTGCTTGCGCAGTTCCTCGAGGTAGGCCTGTCGAATGGCCTTGGAATCGATCTTGACGCGCCCGAGCCCTTCCAAACCGTCCAAACGCATCAGGCCCGTGTAATCAAACTCGAGTTCCTGCGGATCGAGTATTTGAAACAGGATCGTTTCATGTCCCCATTGGCTCAGCCTGCGCACGCCCTCGATGATGGTGTCCATCTCATCCATGAAGTCGGAGAAGACGACCACTATGCCGCGCCGCTGAAGTCGGGTGCCGACCCATTCCAACGTCTGGCTCAGCCGCGCCGTTCCGCTGGGTTCGGTATTTTCGAGCATGCGAACGATGTCGTTGCGTTGCACCGGTCCGTTGCCTGGCGGCACCTTGCGCGTTTCCTCGCCAAAGACAATCAGTCCGGCCGAATCGCGTTGGCTGAGCACGAGGTGCGCCAACGAAGCCGCGCACCAACGCGCGTAATCGAACTTGCTCCAGCGTCCGGAGTGGAAAGCCATCGATTCACTGCCGTCAACCAGCAAGTGGCAATCGAAATTGGTTTCTTCGACGAACTCCTTGACCACCAAACGATCGGACTTGGCGAAGATCTTCCAGTCCAAGTGCCGCAATTCATCGCCGGGCACATATTCGCGATGTTGGGCAAACTCGACCGAACTACCGCGATGCGGAGAGCGGTGTTGTCCGGCCATGTAGCCCTCGACAACCGTGCGGGCAACCAGGGAGAGACCCGCGAGACTATCGATTAGCGCGGGGTCGAAGGCCGAGGGAGGAGCGGCTTCAGCCATGGAGCGAGTTCCCCCTGCGCGGCGTTTCTGGCGGACTGTGTTCGATGCTCATCAGCGGTGTTGGTCTCGGGCAAGGAGTGCGATTGTGGAAACAGGCTAGGCCGCGGGCGCTTGCGGACGGTTGGATCCCGATCTGTCGCTCTTAGTCTCTTGGGAGCGAACGGGGCCGAAAACTAGGCGCTTTGCGTGGAAACACCGGGTACACCGGCACCGACGCCCGCCTTGGGATCCACCTCGTCGAGAAGTCGATCAATAATGTGGTCGGGGGTGATGCCCTCCGCGCTGGCCGAGAAGTTGGTCAGGATGCGGTGCCGCAAAACGGGGTGCGCAACCGCTTTGACATCCTCAATCGAAACGTGATTGCGTCCGGCGATGGCGGCGCCCGCCTTCGCGCCGAGGATC
>JAJDES010000441.1 GCA_029259675.1 Planctomycetota bacterium | reverse complement strand
GGGCGCGGATAATCTCCACGGGGCCCCTTGACCGATTTTGAAGGCCCGTCCAAGCTGGTTTTTACGCGCATGCAAAGAGGGGCTCATCGATCCGTTTCAAGTTGTGAATCCGACTCTGTCGGGGCCTTGGGGATCAAGTTTTCAGCTCGCCAGCGCGGGCACCGGATTGACCGGCTGGCGCACTCGGAGCGCCAATTCGGGCAAGCGCGAAACCGCTCAAACACGCAACCGTTCGGCCCGGGCAACCGCACATTCCTCGGGAACCCGCTGGGCACGGTGCAGGACGCTCCCACACGGACTGCAGGTTTCGGCCACGTTGCTTTGCTTAGTTTTTGCGCACGACCCGTGCGCTTGTCCACGGGCGCCGGCTCCGGCGCCGTCGAGCACACCCGTGCTTACGCCTCGAAGAACGCAGTCCGTTGGACTGCGGCACTTCTAGGTGCGGGTGTTCATTGTGGGGGGCCCGGCTATGTCTTGGATCTGTGCTCAGTGCACCGAGACGATTCGGCTGACCCCCTTGGCACGCTCCCGAGTATTGGACCTTGGTCCTGCGGGCAGCAATTCTCGAAACGACTTGGCTGGGATGAGTCCCCGCCTCGGAGGATCGCATGAAGACGGAAGTCGCCACTTTGCACCATGATTATCCCTCTCGAATCAGGCAGTACGCTTCAAGCAAGCTTCAGAACCTGAGCAAGTACTACGAAAAGACGGTCTCGATACGGGCCATGTTAGAGCGCCAGAAAAACCAGCATCGGGCTGAGTTGGTGGCGAATGTCGGACGCGGAGTGACCTTGGTTGTTGACGCTCGCGCCGAAAATATCAACGCGGCGTTCGATGAAGCCCTGCATCGCATGGCTCGAGTGCTCAAGCGTCACAAGGGGCGCTTGATCGATGGGCGTCGCAAACCGAAGTTGGAAGCCAATTTGGAGTAAGACGATGCGTGGACTCCATTCGGGCAGCTGGCGGCCATTCGTTGCGCCACTAGCCGGCTGATCCTGATCGGAGCCCAATTTAGATCGATGCCGCGCTGCGGTCCTTCCTCATGCAAATCGGGGAGCGGCCGCCCATGAGGGCGCGGCGGATGCTGAACCGGGGGCCTGGGGCGATCGCTCCAGGCCCTTTTTGCGTTCCGAGGGTCCCGTCGGATTGGGGGTGAAGTCCAGCTTGCTTGTTCGTAAGCGCCAAATCCGAGTCGAGCCTTGTCCCATGCTGAGTGAGCTGAGATGGGTGGGGCAGGAATTGGGAAATCTTCCACGCGGGTGGGCAGACCTGACTTGGCGGCCTGTGGTATCCTCGCCCGGCGCGCTAATTGAACTGCCAGTCCCCGGTGCACCCCAGCGGGCTCTAGCGTCGTGTTTTGCGCCGAAATTGTTGCTGCAGGCCCCTCACCCGGGGGCCCCTTCAGATTCCTTCATCCGCTCGCCCCCCGATACTCCCAGGGTGGATTCCAGTCCGGACCTTATGCCCACGAAGACCAACCCCTTTTGGAAGCTGTTCAAGGCCAAGTGCTGCAGCATCGCCCTCAAGACCACCACCAAGGAAGACACCTTCAAGGAGTTGGCGGCCATCCTCGCCAAGTCAGGTGAACTGCCGAAGGAACTGGAGGAAAGCGCATTCAACGCCTTGGTTGAGCGCGACGAGCTGGCCTCCACGGGATTGGGGATGGGAGTGGCCATTCCGCACGTAAAGTTGAAGGGGCTGGAGCAAGCCGTGGTCAGTCTTTCCGTCCACAAGGAGGGCTTGGATTGGAATGCAATCGATGGTGAAAGTGTGCATTTGCTCTTTACCGTCTTGCGTCCAGAGCGCGCCGGCGACTTGCATGATCCCGAGCGGCACCTGGAAATGATGCGCTGGATCGCCCGACTTTCGCGCGATGAAGACTTCAGGCGCTTTGCCAAGAATGCGAGCACGAAGAAAGAACTTGTGGATCTGCTCAAAGAGATGGCCAAGGCCTAGTGCGGTTTTTGTGTGAAGTCGCTCCGACTTCCAGGTACGCGCTCAACAAATCAAGCCACAGCCGCGGGAGGGACTGGTCGCGACCGGTCGAATGATCGTGAAATCTGAGTCGCCTGTGGTTAGTCGACACCTGTCGATCTGCAATCAGCAGGGCTTGCACTTGCGGCCCTGTCATCTATTGGTCTCGCTTGCGGCTGAGTTTGAAGGTGATATTCGCGTCACTTGCCACGGTCGCGAAGTGAACGGCAAGAGCATCTTGAGCTTGATGACTCTGACAGCTGACTGCGGTGACACCCTGGTCTTCACGGTGCGAGGAGAAGGTGCGGAGACGTGGCTCGATCGCGTTGAGGACGTGATTCAAAACGGATTCGGCGAAACCATCTAGCCGTCTCCTTGCCCGCAGCGCCGGAGCTTCGGTGTCTGAGCCCTCGCTGAGGAGCTCGCCCTCGGACTGCGAACCCCGCGGTGGCTCGAAGTGCAGTCGCGCCTCGACCCTTTTCGGGTCCGCCAGCGAATGCAGCACAGGCCAGCATTGGCCGTGGCCTCGGGACAAGGGGCGAATCCGGGACCAAGACAGCCGACAGCCATATCGGACGGGGTATCGGGAAGAATTTTCCGGCTTTGAGGCGCAGAGGGGCAGCTTTGCGCCATTCCCAAATCCTGTCCGAAAGAGGTTTCGCAAATTGAAATCTGCGATGTCCTAAACCCCAATCCAGGACCAGGTCGAAGGGACTGACGTTGTGGTGCCGCAGGGCACTGAGTTTGTCCCCCGCTACGCAACCGGCCCGGACCGGATGCAGCCCTGGAGGGGTTTTGGTATTTCGCAGAAACAGCAGTGTCGTTGGATTGGACCTCGGAAGCCACGTGGTCAAAGCCGTTGAAATCACCCTTGAGGGTGGTGAACCGGTCCTATCCAGTTTTGCGCGCGTTGAAGTCCCGCCCGGGGGCGATCGCAGCGCTGCCATCACCGAAGTCTTTCAAAAAGGTAATTTCAAAAGCCGCAACGTCGTCACGTCCGTATCCGGTCAATCCGTGGTCGTGCGCTACATCTCCATGGTGAAGATGTCGGACTCTGAATTGCGCCAAGCGATTCGTTTCGAGTCCGACAAGTACTTGCCCTTTGATGCCGACGAAGTTGCCATCGATTGCCAACGCTTGAATCGTCCGCCCCAGGGATCCGAAGGCGGCGATGAGCAAATGAGCGTGGTGCTCGCAGCCTGTCGCAATTCGGTAGTGGAAGAGCGAGTCGAGGAAGTTGT
The DNA here is from genome assembly GCA_029259675.1 of Planctomycetota bacterium. Taxonomy (GTDB): domain Bacteria; phylum Planctomycetota; class UBA1135; order UBA1135; genus JAJDES01. Next base: position 3,242 of record JAJDES010000441.1, on the reverse strand, counting down.
GAGTCAGGGGCTTACGCCGATTGCAGTGGATGTCGACGTCTTTGCCTTGGCCAACGCTTGGGAGCTTTGCACCGCGGCGCTGCAAGATGAGTTTGCCGAGGGCCAGGACGAGCGCACCTTCGCGCTGGTGGACATCGGTGCCTCGCGCACTTCGATCAACGTCGTCTGTGGCGGCGAGACTTGCTTCAGCCGTGAGATTGGAATCGGCGGAGCGGATATGACCCAGGCAACGGCTCGCCGCCTGGGACTGGAAGTCCTCGAGGCGGAAACAATCAAGCGTTCGCCCGACGGTCGCGAGGCGGAAATTAGCCGAGCCATCGGCCCGGTACTGGAGGACCTCGTCAGCGAGGTCGCGCTTTCGCTCGACTTTGTCGAGAACCGCGAAGGTCTCACCGTCGAGGAAGTCCTGCTTTCCGGCGGCGGAGTTTTGGCTCCGGGAGTGGTGCCGTTCATCGAACAAGCAACCGGACGCCCATCGCGATTGTGGAACCCGATTCAGTCCTTGCGCACCGGTCAGCGCGTGGACCTAGAAGAACTTGAAGGAGCCGCTCCCTCCCTGGCAGTGGCCATCGGACTGGCATCAAGGGTGATTGCAGCATGATTCAGATCAACCTACTTCCCCAGGAGTTTCGCCAACGGACGCGGACACCGATCAAATACACACTGGCCGTGGCCGGAGTGGTCACGATCGTGTCCAGCCTCTTTGCTTGGTGGGCCATGTTTGCCTTCGGCGTGCGCGCTGAGGTGGATAGCGAACTAGCCGTCTTGCGCGACACGATGGATAGCATCTCGCCCCAGATTAGCTATCACCGCAGTCTGGAGCGCGAGAACACCCAGCACAAGTCACGCGAAACGACGCTCGGGTCGATTACTCAAAACCGAATTTCATGGACGCGCAAGGTCGATCAATTGATCGACGTGGTCAATCGCGGTGGCGATGACAAGCGCACATCCAAGTACCTGATTTGGTTCGACGATTTGAGCGCGGAGCAAAGCAGCGATGATCGGCGCGGGGCCTACGGCGGTATTCGCTGTGCGGGTCACGCGGGCTCCGAAAACTTCGCTCACGTTGCGAACTTCCTGGAAGACGTTGAGGCTTCCGAGTTTGCCGCAGATTTCTACGCGCCGCTTCCTCCGGAGGGGTCCCAAACCAGTGTGGATACGGAATTGCTTCCGCCCAAGGTTTGGTCATTCCCGCTGCAGGTTGACCTCTTGCCCCCGGAGGAACGCCAGTGAATCCCAAGAAGTTTTGGCTGCTCACGGGTGGCCTAGGATCCTTGTCGGCAATTGCTGCAGGTGCGTTGATCTACTTCGAACTGGAGGAGATCGAAGCGCTTCGCCTCGAAGCTGCCAACGTGCAAGTTGAAATCGTCAACGGTCGCGAATTGATCGCCAAGACTGCGACGTTGGAGAAGGAAGTCATCATTCAGCGCGAGACCGAGAGCGTGATCGCGACGATTCTTCCCAGCGACGATGACATCAACAATTTTGTGCGTACCCTGCGCAACTTTGAAGAAGCGTCCGGTGTTCGCATCACGGAAGTCAAAAAGAAAGACTCGCGCAGCACGGACACGACTAAGGACTTCACCCGAGTCCAGTACGGTCTCAAATTCGACGGCAACATCTTCGAACTGCTGACTTTCATGAGCCAGGTGGACAACCACCCGCGCTTTATGAGCATCCCCGGCTTCCGCCTTTCCGCCGCCCGCGGAAAGCGCAATGACGAGGAACCCAGGCACACGATTCAGATGGACGTGGAAACCTACGTTTACGAGTCCAAGGATGCAGCTCAGTCGGTCAAGGTCGACGGCTACGATCGCAAGAAAGCTCTCCTGCAGAGCGAAATCGGAAGCCGCACCGCTGAATTGGCCATTCACGGCTACGAGTACGCAGGTGCCCGCGGTCGTCGCGACCCCTTCGTGGATCCGCGCGTTCCGGTGCCGACTGATCCCGATGTCGAAGTGCTGAGCATTGAAGAGCAAATCTTGCTCGTCGACGACTTGGTCGAACGCGCTGAGCACTGCGAGGAACTGTGGGAGACTTACAAGCGGGCCGAAAACCTGATCGCCGACATGAAGGCCCGCTCCGAGCTCGAAATCAGCATGGCTGAACTCGAGGAAGAGATGAATCGGGTCGCAGAGAAGCAGCAGCTTGTATTCGTTTCCGCCGAGCGTCGTTTCAACAACGATGTGGTGGCGCGCGTTGCCAAGTTGCGTTCCAAATTGAACAACAGCGAGGGTTTGGTCGGCCCGAGTGTTGAGGTTTTGAATGAAACCATCACCACCCTGACCAACCACCTCGATGCGCACGAGTACGAGCTTGCTCGGCGTGTGAGCGAGTCCATCGAACCCCGCCTTCCGCTTGCGGAGCGCGACCCCAATCGAGGACCGCTGGTCGAACAAATTCGCTGGATGGGCCACCTGGCTCAAACCGTGCTTGAGTTCGACGAGATTGAGTTGGATATCGCCGGAATCGGTCTGATTGAAGGGCTCAAGCCCGTGGCCGTGATCAATGGCGAGTCCCTTGCCGAAGGTGAGATGGTCGCCGAAGACCTCTTCATCCGAGCCATCGGCGAGTACGAAATCGAATTCGTTTTCCGCGGCGTCATTCTCGGACGTCGCTTGCAACCCTGAACGCTGGTCCATTGAGCCAAGATCCCCAATCAATGAATACCCGGGAGCTACCGATGCGCATGAGGTTATTGAATGTGTTTGCAACAGCTGCGCTGCTTGCAGCACCGACGCTCGCTCAGGTGCCCAACCTAGACGCGCACGTTTCGCTCCGTGTCGAAGGTCGGCAACTGTCGGAAGTCGTGGACTACATCCGCGAGTCTTCCGGAGCCAACATCGTCGTTATGCAGGGGGGGGATATCGAAATCTCCCTCGACCTTACCGACATTCACTGGCGCGACGCCCTCGATCTCGCCGCAGAGTACGCTGAGTGCGTCGTGGAAGAGCGTCAAGCTGGGGTGCTGATTATCAGTCGGCCGCCGCGCGTGACTTTCGTCTTCCCGGAGGCGGACATTACCGAGGTGATTGACGCCATCGCCGCAATCAGTGGAGCCAACATTGTCTGGGCGCCCGAAGTTACGGGCACGATTTCCCTGCGCTTGACCGACGTTCCGTGGCGTCAAGCTTTGGAAGTTGCCGTCAAGACTCTGGGCTTTACGGTGGTTGAAGATCAGCGCGGCATCCTGCGCGTCGTCGATCCGCTCAGCCTGCAGGCTCAAATGGAAACGCGCA
>JAJDES010000045.1 GCA_029259675.1 Planctomycetota bacterium | reverse complement strand
GCAGTTCATGTTTACCTAACTGGATGATTCCTGTGGGGCCTCGATCCTTCAAGCAACATTCGAACCTCAAACAACATCATCAGAATGAACCGATGGTGATCTGCAGCGCGTTCGTTAGGTACCCCACGCCATCGGGCCCGATGGATAGCGCTTGGGCACACCAATTTGTACCAACAAGCGAGCAATCTTTGGGCATTGCGATTGCAAAGGACCCCCCTGGGGCCCCCATGCTCACGTTCTAAAGTGTGTAAGTAGCACCCACAAAGACGAAATCGACGTCTTTGGAGCTGCCCGAGTCTTCAATGGCTCCGCCGGCGTTGAAGTACGCGTAGCCGGCGAAAGCGCTCAAATGACGGGAAACCTTGTAATTCCCAGTCACATTCAGCTCCTGCCCGACGCGCGAACTCCGAAAGCTACCCGGAGCGCGCAAGATTCCACCACCTGGGTTGTAGATGGCGTCATTGCGATCCTCTACCCAATAGGAGTTAAGGGCCAACCGCATACTCAGATCGGGCATGGGAACGAAAGTCACACCGGCATTGGCCGCAATTATGTTTTGGCGCCCGATGAAATCTGCGTAGCCCAAGTAAGCGTGCCCAAGCGGAAAGAGTTGGTCAAACGTGCGCACGTCACCACCGGTTCCGGCGTCGCCGCTGGCCCAATCCATACCGACGAAGTAGCGCTGATTGAGTGCCCCATCCTCCGGCTTCCAACCGAACTCTGCGGCGGCGAAGGCGGCGTGGACTTCGGCTTCTCCGACTTTGCCCCCCTGCCATGCGGCTTCCGCTTCAATGTCCATCCCACGGCCGAGCTTCTCCCAAATCCGTGATCCAAAGGTGTGACGCTGGGAAGAACCCCCGCTGCCGTTGAACTGAACTTTGTCCTTGGTGGAACCAAGCCAATAGAGTTCGAAACCAGGCGTTGAATCATCCGGTTTGCGACGTGCGTAGAGCCCGTAAAGGAGTTGATCGCTGTCGCGCTCGTTGAAATCCGTCTTGTCTACGGGGTTGAAAGCCGTAAAGAACCCGGTTGTGTGCCATGACCCTGAATAGTGATCCAACGCCAGGCCATCCCAAGACCGCAAGGCGTTGCCCCAGGGGAGCGGACTTACCAAACGCTGCTTTCCGAAGGAAAGCATTTGACGTCCGGCGCGCACGCGCAATTTCGAATCATCACTCAAGAAAACGTTGGTCTCTGCGAAGAATTGCTGCAGAGCCAAGGTATCCATATCGAGGGTTCGGCGACCACCCGGAAGGCTGCGGTCGGTAGATTGCGCCGTCTTACCCTCTGTATAAATCCGCCAACGATCACCAATGTGCAAATCGGCGTGCACAAGCGCGCGGGTCAGCACAAAGTCATCGTCGTCCGAAACCGTCGGCCCTGTTCCGAAGGCGAAGTCTTCCCAAGATTCAAAGCGAACTCTGGCCCTAGCGCCGAAACTGACCCAAATTTCGCCGTCGGAACTCAGATTGACGTGCTTGATGGAATCCAAGCCCTCGGCGTCTGCCGGGAAGGAACTCCAATCTTCATCCTGTCGAAGAAAGGCGAATTTGGGCGGCGCTGCGGCATCCTGAGCGCTTAGCACGGGCGAGAAAAGAGCAAATAGGCCAACGGCGACCAGGCCTCGCACTGAAAGAATTTGGATCCTCATTCGACTCCCCTACATAGCCTCATTCGGCAAAACGACATGGAATTTCGATTTCCTGGATGCTCGCGATCTTTTCCTCAGTAAGGACGAGCTTGCCATTTACACAATGGTCTCAGTCAGCGCGCCGCAAGAGAATCTCACGGTCAACGCCACCCTCAACCGGGAACTCTTGGACCTCTCCGTCGGGCCAGGTAACGACGAGCGATTGAATGGCCGACTCGGTTCCAAGACCGAATGTCAGCGGCAATTCCGATTGCGACAAGTAACTCTTGGTTTGTGTCACCTGACGACGCATTTGCCCCTTGGCGGTTGTCACGGCGACCCAAGCTCCGATGCCGGCGGGATTGCCACCACCTGCATCCAGCCTGACTCGCAACCAATGGTGCTTGCTGTCTTGATCGTTGCGCAACAGCACGGGACGATCGCCGACCTGACAAAGAATCACATCCAAGTCGCCGTCGGCATCGATATCGGCATAGGAAGAGCCGCGACCGACTAAGGGCATGCCCAAGTCGCCGATATCTTCAGCGGGCATTTCCACGAAACACGAGCGGCGCTTGGGCCCGCCGTTCCAAAACAGCTGCGGCGCTTGACGGTAGTGCTGGCTGGGTTGAACTTCATTGATGGACTCTTCCAAGTGCCCGTTGACTTGCAACAAGTCTTGGCGACCGTCCAAGTCGAAGTCGAAAAAGAACAAGCCGAATGAAAGAGCGCGTCGACTGGGTGAGCCGATCCCTTCGCCTGTAGCGCTGTCCGTAAAGCTGTTGCGCCCCGGCTCCATCACAAACAGTGATGACATTTCATTGGCGAAGTTTCCGATACCGATGCCGAGCCCGCCGTCTTCGCGGAAGTCAGCTAAGTCAATGCCCATCGCGCCGGTGGCATTGCCGTTGCGATCAAAACCGATTCCGCTTTTGGATCCGACTTCCTCAAAGGTTCCGTCACCGTTGTTGCTGAAGAGATGGTTTTGGACGGTGTCGTTGGCGACAGCGATGTCGGTCTTGCCGTCGTGGTTGTAGTCCATAAAGACCACCCCGAGGGCTTTGGCTACATATTGACCGCTATTGGAATCCTTGACCCCGATGCCGGCCTTTTCCGTGACATCCTCAAAGCTGCCATCACCACGGTTGTAGTAGAGGGAAGAGCTGCAGCCGGAGTAATTCGTGGGCGGGCCGTACGCTCGATCGGTGCCGTTCAAAGTGAAAGCCAAGCTTTCGTCGATGTCACGTGACCACTGCACGTAATTGCAAACGAACAGATCCAGGTAGCCGTCCGCATTCAAATCAAAGAAACCGGCCGAGCTGGACCACTGATCATCAGCTCCGGCGACACCCGCTTGGGTGGTCACATCTTCAAAAACCCCGCCGGAGTTGTTGTAAAGCAGATTGGAACCGACATTGGTAACAAACAAGTCCGTAGTTCCGTCAGCATCGATGTCGCCCACGGCGGTCCCCATGCTGTAAGCGGTACTGCCGAGC
>JAJDES010000440.1 GCA_029259675.1 Planctomycetota bacterium | reverse complement strand
CAACCGGCTTTGAAGGCCGGGCGGCACACCAGCACCGATCCACTCCCAGAGGCCGAGCATTAGATAGGGCTCGCGAGGCGGCGGCAACGGCGCTCCCCAAGAAGTCAGCCGAGCTGCGCTTGAAATGGAAGCCGCGCGCCCGGCCCGACCTACTTGGGAGCTTTGGGACGCGGCAACAGCAAGCCGGGCGGCCCCGATTCCAATCCCGCGGGAATTCCCCCGGCAAAACGGCGCAAGCGCGGGCGTCCGGCGCTATCGCGACCTTCGATGCCGCAACTGAAATCGATGCCGTCGCGTCTGGTGTCGAAATCCACCGGCAGCGAGAGCGCCAAACCATGGGCGCCCCGCCACGTGCCCATACCGAGCCGCGCCACCACCCGCACGTTCTCCAAACCGGATGAGTTCTCCAAGCCGAGCAGCAGTTGATTGCCCCGTCTGCGCAGGGTCATCGATGCGGGCAAGTCGCCTCGGTGTTCTTCAAGCAACGGCAAGCGCTGCGTTTCCTCGCGCGCCACCACGCTGCGCTTGCGATGCAGGGGTGCGTCCAACACCAACTCTTCGGCCGGGCGCCCCGGGCCCTCGCGCCAGCGATAGCGCACGGCCAAAAGCGGGTCCGAACCGGGCGAGCGCGAGCCGCCGGCCAGGTCGAACTGAAAGGCGCACTCTTCACCCGCACCCAACTCAAATTCGCGCGGCAAGCCCTGCACTTCGAAGGCGCCCCCGCGCACCCAAAGCTCCGCCTGCAAGGTCGCCCGAAAGGGCAGCGGGTTGCGCAAGCGCACAGGGACCTTCCAGCGCCCGCTCCAACTTTCGCCACCGTCTTCGGAACGGGCGGCTTCCAGGCTGCCCGGGTGCACTTCCAAGTGCGAAACTTGAATGGGGTAGGCACCGGTATCCCCTGGACAGAGGTGAACGAGGGCACGCACCGCCAAAGCGCGCAGACCTTCGTTGGTGTTGAAGGCATTCAACGGTCGGCGACAGGCCTCTAGCAAATCCTCCGGTTCATCCACGGACCAGGACCAGCGCTCGCAGGGCCAAATCCGTTCGCCGGCAGCCGTGTTCCATCCGCCGGGACCGGTTCCATAGGCCGCGATGTGCTCGTCGCGCACAAATAACAAGTCTTCATCCGTTGCGATCTCGCTCAACAACATGGACGGCAAACCCGCATCGCGTGCCTCCAGACACACCGAGCGATGAAAGGAGGCGACCCGCACCGAAAGCTTGCGACCGAAACCATCCAGTTGACGCGCAACCTCGCGCACCAACTGCGGATCTTTGATCTCGATCATGTGCTGGGGCGCTGAACCGCCGGCGCCGGCCGGAAGCTCCAAGACTTCCTCCAGGAGCGGCAGGGGTTCGCCCTCAAAACTGCGATGGAACCAGCCGCCGGCATCGATGCCGAACAATTCTGGCAAGGTGCGCAAGCCCACCGGCCCGGTCGCCTCGGTTGTGCGGTCGAGCGTTTCGTCGTGCAAAAGAACCGCTTCGCCGGTGGCCGTGCGCTGCAGGTCGTACTCCACTCCGTCGAGCCCCAACTCGAGCGCCCGGCGCAACGAAACCTGGGTATTCTCCGGCGCCTCCCGCGGCGCGCCGCGATGGCCGAGAATCCACGGCGGACCGGGAACTTTTTCGCCCCGCTGACCGATTCCTTCCTGAGCTTTGAACACGACTATCGGCTCCCCGCCCTAGAGCTCGAGGCCCCGGAATGCGCTCAGGAGTTCCGCTTCTTCTCCCCCCAGCAACGTCCGAGGATCCAGCAACAGGGCGTCCTCTTGAATCCTTCCGTAAACGGGTGGAGTTGCGCGGTGCAAGCGCTTGTGCAAGCGGCCCGCGTTCAACTTCGAGTGGCGCACGCGCACCACCGAACTCTGGATGGTCACGCCCGGCGCACTGCCGCTACCCGGTTGCGAAAGGCCCGGCTCGACCTCTGCCTCGAATCCCGGCAACTGGGAAATCCCCGCAGCGATTCGTTCGGCTGCCGCCTGCAAATCGGCCAGGGGCGTTTGCATCATGGCCCGCGACGGAATCTCTTCGCTGCGACCGTTCAAGAGCATTTCGAGCGTGGCTTCCAAGCCCGCCAACGTCACCTTGTCCAAACGCAGTGCGCGGTAAAGCGGATTCGAGCGCAGGGCCTCGATGCGATCGGCGCGTCCGACCAAAATTCCCGCCTGAGGACCGCCGAAGATCTTGTCGCCGGAAAAGCAAACCACATCCACACCGCTGGCCACCGCAGCGCGCACATCCGGTTCCCCGCCGAGTATCTCGGACAAGTCCGATTGATCCTGTTCAATCAAGCCCGAACCCAAGTCATAGGCCGTTGCGATCCCGACTTCCTTACCGAGCTTGCCAAGCTCGCCCTCGTCGACTTCCTCGGTAAAGCCCACGACGCGATAGTTGCTCGTGTGCACCTTCATCAGGAGTCCCGTATCCGCGCTGATACCGGAGCGATAGTCGGACAAGCGCGTGCGGTTGGTGGAACCGACCTCGACGAGCTTTGTGCCGGCGCGCTTCATGACTTCGGGCATGCGGAAGGAGCCGCCGATCTCCACCAACTCACCTCGGCTGAGAATGGTTTCCTTCCCGCCGGCGAAAGTCTGCAAGCACAGCAAGACCGCCGCCGCATTGTTGTTAACCGCAATGCCGGCCTCGGCATCCAACAGGCGACCAAGTAGTTGCGAAACGCGGCCGTCGCGCTGGTTGCGTTCGCCACTCCAGCGATCGACCTCAAGCACGCAGTAGGAACGCGCCACCTCGGCCATGCGCTCGGCCACTTCGGGATGCACCGGAGCGCGACCGAGACCGGTGTGCAAAACGACGCCCGAGGCATTGATCGCACGCATCAAGCCGCTGCCGCTCTCGCGCTCGAGGGCGCCGCACAACTCCTGCACCAAAGCCCCTTCGGAGAGCTGCTTCTCCACGCCTTCGCTGTCGAGCTTGCCGGCTCGGATCTGGGCCCGCCAATGCTCGAGGCGCTGGCGCACCAATTGCGTCAGGAGCTCGCGCCCCCAGTGCTCGAGCTGAGCCTTCAGTCTCGAATCGGTCAGAACCTCTTCCACGGAAGGCAAGTGGCGGAAAGCCTTGTTGTCGCTGCGTTGGGCCATGCACCAGTCTTTCTCGTCGGAGGCGGCGCTGGCCAGCACAAAATGGAACGGAGCCTGTGCATCCGCTCGCCTTCCGTGCGCGCGCACCCTAAGCTCGCCCGCAAGTCGGCTCTTTTCCGGCCGATCCCGCTCGCCCGGCACGCAATACCTAACCCCCGCACCCGCCTTGGTCTCGCCCTGGATTCTGCGCCGGCCCAAGCCCGAAATCGTTCAGCGCATGGCCGCGCGCCATCACCTGACCGATGTGGTCGCCAGCATGCTGGTGTCGCGCGGGCACGAGGATCCGGAGGACGCCGCCACGCATTTGGCCGCGAGCCCCATGGGCCTGCACGATCCGATGTTGCTGCCCGGCATGGAAGCCGCCTGTGAGCGCTTAGAAAAGGCCCTGGCCGATGGGGAAAACATCCTGATCCACGGCGACTACGACGTGGACGGTGTGACCGGCACCTCCCTGCTCGTGCGCATCTTCAGGCTCCTGGGAGCCAAGGTCCGCTGGCACATTCCCAATCGCTTCACAGACGGCTATTCCTTCGGAGCGCACTCGGTGCAGCGCGCCAAGGACACAGGTTCTACCGTTGTGATCAGTGTCGACAACGGCACTTCGGCTTTCGAAACGATCACGGAACTCAAAGCCATCGGCGTCGACACGATCGTCACCGACCACCACGAACCGCCCGACGGGCCCCTGCCCCCGGCCGTCGCCATCGTCAATCCCAAGCTGAAGGATTCGACCTATCCGTGGCGCGAATTGTGCGGCGGAGCAGTGGCCTTCAAACTCGCCTGGGGCTTTGCCAAGCGCATGTCGGGCGGTCGCAATACCAGTCCGGAGCTCAAGCAGTTCCTCGAGGACGCAACGGCCTACGTCGCCATCGCGACGGTTTGCGATGTGGTGCCCCTCGTCAACGAAAACCGCATCTTTGCGCGCTTCGGATTGAAAGCGTTGGAGTCATCCCAAAACCCGGGCTTGGCCGCACTGCGCGACGTTTGCGGCCTGGGCGGACGCAGTCTCTCCGCGGAGGACGTCGGCTTTCAAATCGGTCCGCGTATTAATGCTTCGGGTCGCCTGGGTAGCGCACAGCAAGCCGTGGAGTTGCTGTTGGCAGAAACACCCGAACGAGGACGCGAACTGGCCAAGCAATTGGACGCCTTGAACATCAAGCGCAAGGAGATCGAACGCGAAGTGCTGGAATCCGCGCGCGAGCAAGCCCTGCAGTTCGAGGACATTGACGAAAACCCGGTGCTCGTCCTGGCCGGACAAAATTGGCATCAAGGCGTGGTCGGCATCGTCGCGGCACGGCTTACCGAACAATACGACCGCCCCACCATCATCATCGGCCTCGACGGTGCAGAAGGTCGCGGCAGCGCACGCTCAGTCGAGGGCTTCAGCGTGCTCGATGCCATGAAGGGCGGCGCCGAACACATGCTGCGCTTCGGCGGCCACGAACAGGCGGCCGGTTGTGAAATTCGCGCCGACTCCATCGACAATTTGCGACGTGCGGTTTGCGAGCGCGCGCGTCAAATGCTTGCGCAGGGCGGCTTGCCCGAAAGCCAAGTACTGATCGATTATGAGTTGCCTCTGCCGCACATGACGCCGCAATTGATGCGGCAAATCGACCAACTCGAACCCTTCGGGGAGCAAAACGAAAAGCCCATCCTGCTCTCCAGCGACGTGCGCCTGGCGCGCCCGGCCATGGCCATCGGCGCCGATCGCACGCACCTAATGCTGCATGTGCGGCGCGGCGCGACCGAGCTTAAGGCACTCGCCTTCGGCATGGCCCACCGCATCGACGAGCTAAAGATGGGCAGCCCACTCTCCATCGTCTACACCCCCAAGTGGAACACCTTCCGCGGCGAAACCAAACTCGAACTATTCCTCGTCGACTTCGCCTGCGGGGAAGAAACGCCCCAATTGACCCCGCTCAGCTAGCGCGGGAGGCATGGCAGTAGCAAGTCGCCAATACGGCTACCTGGCCCGGCACTGCGGCGTCATCCAAGATGGATAAGCGCACGTGAATTCTTCCTCCGCAACCCCAATTCGTCCACCGGCGAGCGCTTCGTCACGCAAGTGGATCCTGCGCGCCTTGCTGTCCCTGGGCAGTGCACTGGTGACCTTGGCTGGTGCTGAACTTTACTTGGCTTGGCGCGGACTGCCGGAGAAATCGTTTGAGTTCCTCAATCCAGAACATGAAGAGACGGGAGTCTTCCAGGAAGACGAAAATCTCTTTTGGCGACTGCGCCAAGATGCTCCCGGGTTGCGCGTCAATCGCTTCGGATTGCGCGGCTATTGGCCCCAGGGACCCAAGCGCACAAATGAATTGCGCATCGCTTGCATCGGCGACTCTTGCAGCTTCGGCACCAACGTGCGTTACGAAGACACCTACGGCATGCAACTTGAGTGGCTCTTAGCCGAAGCGCGACCCGATTTGTTGGTGACCAGCGTATTGGCCGCCTTGCCCGGCTATTCGAGTTTGCAATCGAAACGCTTGTTTCAATCTCGTGTCCAAGAGTACGAGCCCGATTGGACGCTGATTTATTGCGCTGCCTGGAACGACTATGTGCCGGCCGTGGGAGCTTCCGACGCCGAACGCTTAGTTGAGGCCAAAAGTTCACGCTTGCTTCAACTTTGGAATCAAACGAGCAACGAACCGGAGTTCACGCGCCATCAATACCTTGAGGGTATGCGGAGCGGTGTTTACTTGCAGGGCGAGCGCGTGCCGCTTGCGTCCTTCAAGGCCAACTTGCTCGAACTCATTGCGGGCGCTAACAAGAGCGGCCGCGCACTGTTGATCGTTCCCCCTGTTCCCGCAGAAGATCGCGACGATCACCCCGCCGGTAGAAGGTATTGGGATGCGATTCGGACGATTGCGGCCGACACGCAAACACCTCTGGTGGATGGTCAAGTTTTGTTCGATCAAGCCCTGGAGGCTCTACCGAAGGATTGGCGCAACGATTCGCAACACGGTCTCTCCGTGGCCTTCACCGATTGGATTCATCCCTCCGCTCTGGGCCATCGTTGGCTCGCCCAAGCCTTGGCAGCCGAGCTTATTCCCGAGTTGCCCGCAGCCGAACAACCCCGACCAGCCGCCGCGACGATTCACATCGACCCCATCCCGAGTGTGGCCGCGCTCGACCCGGGCGAGTTGCGACTCCAAGGCGCAGGCTTCGAAACTGTCGAACGCTGGTGGATCGGAAGTCAATGGATCGACGCAAGTGAGCTTCGCTCCAATGGAGAGTTGCGACTCGATCCCGGTCCCTTGCTGACTCCCGGGCGGCATCGCTTGCGAGCCCAAACCAGCGCCGGATATCGAGCGAGCGATTTCAGCCTTGAGGTTCGCGGGCATCCGCTCCAAGCAACGCTGAGCCGAGCCGGTATGGTCCACCGACTGGTTGTAAACGTAACGGGCCCGGCCAATTGGACCGTCGGCCTTTGGCTATCGACGCAATTGCGCGAAGAGCCCGCCCCAACTCGCTACGGCCCATTCGCCCTCGCCTGCATTCCCGACGGTCGCCCCACCG
>JAJDES010000439.1 GCA_029259675.1 Planctomycetota bacterium | reverse complement strand
ACCCGTTGGAAGCGGGTCTTTGGCCTTGCGCTAACACTTCTGCTGACCGCTGGCATGATTTCCTGCCCGGAGACGGAAGCACACAAGAAGTCAGATCTATTGCTGCTCTACACGGCGACCATCAATGGCTTTGTTGAGCCGTGCGGGTGCGTGGCGGGTCAAATCGGTGGGATCGACCGCATGGCCGGCTATATCGAGGATGAGCAAGCTGCGCACCCGGCTGCCCTCTATGTGGACGGCGGCGATATCGTGGCCGAGGACCTTCTGCTCGAGAAGAACGTGCTTGAGCAGTTGCCGCTCAAGGCCGAAGCCTTCTTCAAGACCTTTGAATCCCTGGGTTGCGAAGCTGTGGGCCTGGGAGAGATGGATCTTCTGCATCTCGGCGTCGAACGCTTGCAGGACCTGGCAGAACGCTTTTCCGTTCCGATCCTGTGCGGCAACGTCGCCAATCGGCAGGGCGAGTTGCTCTTTCCAGAAAGCCGCATCGTGGAACGCGGCGGCAAGCGCATCGGCCTATTCAGTTTGTTGGCGCCCAAGCTCAACGAAGCCAAAGCTAAGGATGCCTTGCCCGTAGACGTGGTAGCGCAGCTTCGCGGGCGCGGTATGCAACTGCTTTCCTGGCGCTCGCGAGCCGCCGAAATTGTTGCGGATTTGGCGCCGCGAACCGACGTTATCGTTTGCGTGTCGCACCTCGGCTTCGATCTCAATCAGCGTTTGGCCCAAGCCCAGCCGGAGATCGATGTCATCCTTGGCGGTCACTTCGGTGCCGCAGATGCCGATACCAATGTCGTGGAAGAGACACCCGTGCTGGTTTCCTTTGTGCGCGGTTCGCGCGTCGGGCGCATGGAGTGGTGGTGGCCAGAGGAGAAAAAGTACTTCAATGACCAAGGGCACGGTGCGTTGGTCGATGCGTCTCGCTGGTCCACCGTAAAAATGAACCTGCGCGTGGCGACGGACGAATTGGAGGACATCTATTTGCGCGAGGCCGAATTCGGAACGGAGCTTTGGAAGCGCAAGGTGGATGGAAAGATCGGTGAGAAGCACATCGCTGAGGTTGCCCTGCGCAACCTGCCCGAAATCCCGAATAAAAATCGCTTCGCGCACACCCTGGTTCCGATGCATCGCCAACTTTTGCGACATGAAGGGGCCTTGCAAGCGACGGATGATTATCACGATGGACTGGAGCAACTCTGGACCGGCTTGCGGGCGGGTGAACGCGATGCGCCCGGCAAACAGTTCCCCGGTCCCGACAAGTGCCAGGCCTGTCACCCCGATCAAGTTGAGTTTTGGTACGCCACCAGGCACAGCTTTGCTTTGAGCGCCCTGGAGACCACGAATCAGCATGTCGATGCCGAATGCTTCATGTGCCATACCGTGGGCTATCGGCAAGAAGGGGGATTCCGCCGCCCCGGACGCCATCAAAGCTTCGAAAATGTTCAATGCGCCGCATGTCATGGTCCCGGCGCGGGACATGTCGTCGGCGGGCCGAGCTATTTCGAGCAAACCCTGTATCCGGACGGCGGCAGCACCTGCGCCACTTGCCACAACAAAGAACACGACCCCAAATTTCCCGAGCAAGCTTGGGCCAAGTTGGCGCGCGTGTCCTGCCCGCCGCTGCGTTCACCTGAGTTGAGAAGCGAGCCGATGCGCGAGGCCGGGCGCGAGGCAGCACGCGTCTACGCTGCCCAGGAATCCATTCCTTGGACCAAAGTGGTACGGAGCTTGTGGGCTGCCAACGAAATTGAGGCTGCAGTGCGAGCCTCGGAACAGTGGTACGCGGAAAATCCCGAGCGCAATGCACCCGCCATAGTCTTGGCCGAGTCTTTGAACTTAGTCGGACGTGGAATGGAGGCCATGGACGCGCTCGAAAAAGTGCTTGCGAAGGACCCCACCAATGTTCGCGCTTGGTACGCCAAGGGCTTAGCCCTGCGCGAGTCCGATTCGGAGGCTGCGCTCCAAGCGGCCCTGGAAGCGTATTCCCTGGACCCGACCGACTCGCGACGTGCGCGGCTTGTGATCGAAATTTATGTCGATCAGGGCCGCCTGGGTTTTGCCAAGGAAAACCTTCTGTCCATGATTGAAGGCAACCCGCCCTTCACTAAAGACTTGGAAGATTTGCGGTTGCTGCTGGATTGAAAGGCCCGCCGTGGTTGCCGGTCAAAAACAATCACAAAGCTCTACCGCGCAGCACTACCTCTCGAAGAAGCGCTTTTGCGCGGCTCAGACGCTTCACCCAACGGCGTTGAATCCTTCAGCGGACGAGAGACTGGGGCTGCTCAGTCGGCGGATTCTCTTGAGCTTTCGGCGCGTTGATCGGGGCTTGGTTGGGCTTGGCTCCACCGAAGATGACATCCAATTCTCGCGCGGCAACCGGCGGTACAATGATTTCCCACTTGCGCGCGACAACGTCCAAAATGTTGGCGCTGTAGGTGCCACCCACATTATTGGACACCCATGCTGGAGCGGCCAATTGCGACAGCGCGCTGATCACAGCGATGTGAATCACAAGACCGGTTGCGGTGCCGACCAAGGCTCCGCCCATGCGGTCGGCCATGCCCAGCTGCATGGTCTCCAGCAATTTGCGTCCCAAAACTCCAAACAAAGTGGCCGCAGCCAAGCCCGTCAAAAAGATGCCGAGCCAGACCGCGCCGTAGGTTATGCGGGTGGAAATTTCGGGCATGGCCGAGGAGAGCATGGGCTCCAGCTGGGGCGTCAATGCGCGGGCGATTCCAACGGCAGCGACTAGGCCCAAGAGCCGAATCATTTGCCACCACAGGCCGCGAACAGCTCCCAGGATCAACATGCCCAGTACCAAAACGAGTCCCACTGAATCGAGCCAGTTCAAGCTCGCAATGCCATCCACGGCGCTATCGACAAATCCGGTGGGGGCTGTTTGGGGTTGCATGGGGGGTCGGTCCAGTCTGGGGTTCTATGGGGCTGGGTGGGGGGGCTGAGCCCTGCCGTATTCTGCCCTCGCGCCGGTCGAGATAGAATCCCAAAGCAAGCCTACCCCGTTAACAAGCCAATACATCGTGCATCCCGAAAACTCTCAATCCAAGTCTGCCGCTTCATTCGGTCCCGATTGGATGGTCAATCGCGCCTTGCTTTTGCTGCGGGAATTGATCCGCCAGCAGCCCTCGCTTGAACTCGAATTCCAAACCAGCCTGGACCAATACTTTGATCAGGGCGGGAAAACGACGGCCACAGACCCGGCCAAGCAAAGGCACTTGGAGTGGTTCCTGTGTGACCGAGCCAGTGACCTTTTCGGCGAGTTGCCCGTGGTCGGTCTGCGCGACGCCTGGATGGAAGCCGCCGATCCCGAACTCGCTCCGTGGCTGGACAGCTTCCTGGGCGCGCGCGTGGGCGCCTTTGAGGTTACCGGTGTGGAGGCCGGCAGCGGCGCCTGGATTCGGGACTTGCTCGGGCTGGGCGAGTATCCACTGAGCGAGCCCGAGGCCGCATCGGAACTGGAGCTCGGGGACATCATTTCCGGCCGCATTTACCCCAGCGGTGACGAACTTTTCTGCGTTTCGAAAGCAGCTGAAGTTTTCCGCAGTGCTCCCCTGCTCAAGGCCTTGAGTGCTGACTTTGAGGGTGTTCGCAAAGCGCGCCGCGGCACACCGCGTGTCACGCAATTGGAGCTCGAACGGGTATTTCAAGGCTCACAACCACAAGAGCGCCGCGACGCTGCCCATGCGAACTCAGAGCCGCGGGCGGCGGAGCCAATCGATCCCGCCAAGCTCGCGGCCCTTGTGGACGAGTCCGTTTCGGTGCCGCCGGTCGTGGACCCCAGCAATATAGATTTCGCGGAAGCTCGCGAGGAAGCGGAAGGTCTACTGGCGGCCGCGGGCTTGGGGCGCACGCGCATTCAAGCCATCTTGAATGAATTGAAAAGCAACGTTCCCGATCCCAGCAGCTTGGCTCCCGGTGCGGGTGATGTGCTCGAACGAGTCTTGAACCAATTGGCTTTTGAGAGCGACATCGATCTGGAAGCTGCGCGTCGAGCGCTGTGCACGTTTTGGTTTGCGAATCTCAAAGACGCTCCAAGCGGGCCCGAAACCACGGTTTTGGACAGCATCCCCAAACCCGCAACCATAGCGGCGCCGGATGCGCCCACGGTCGAAACCCACACTCGTGGGAAAAGCCGACGCGAACGAAATGACGAGGCCATTGAAAAGGAACGGCTGCGCAAAGCTCTGGAAGAATTGGATCAACAACGGGCCCAGGGCGCTGATGTGGAGCAGTTGTTTGAGAAGCTCGAGCAAGAGCTTGGGCTGGATGGCGATGGCGGCGAAGAGGAACCGACGCCGGCCCCGGAGTTCACGGGGGTGGTCGGAGCCATGGTCGAGGAATTCCTGTGGGACATGGGCCGCGTATCCGAAGCGGAACCCACCGATTCCCTAGCTATTTTGCGCCTATTGTCCGATTTCGGCCAACCCATCGGCGTTTTCGAAGCCCTGAGCGAACGCGAATTGACCGTGTTCTGCGGTTGTTGGTTGCTGGAGGGACGCCACTTGTCGAGTGCTCTTGAGGCCGAACAATTGCTAGCTGCTCTCAAAAGCTTTTGCACTTGGGTGGAGGAGCAACATCAACATCCGCTGGCGACCAAATTTGGTGGGGGGCTTGCGTCTTTCAGGGCAAGCCTGCCGCGCTTGGCCGAAGCCAATTTGATTTGCGATAAGAACTCATCTGCGAAGGCGATGAGTGGTCGCATCCAAGCGTTTGAATTGCAGACCGATGCCCAAGGTCAGCTCAACACTTTGAAGGCGCGCAACGGACTTGAGTTCCCTGCCGTGATGACTTCTGCATTGCAGCGCCAATTGCGAGGGGGTGACATCGTGCGCGCCAGCAAGGATCGCTCCGGCGAGTGGGTCATACGAGGTTGTTTTCCTGCTGAGGTCGCGCACATCTTGCGCGGTCAAACGGACGAGTAGCTCGTTTTAGAAAACGCTTGTAACGGCTTAGCTATCGCTGCGCGAAGTGTTGATTTCCACAGCGCAGCGGCTAACCGTCGCGCACATGATCACTGTCTGCACTGAACGGGACAGTTGCGGAGAATCGTAGGCAAGCTCAAGTCATGGCCAGCGGAACTTGCGTCATGTCACATAAGTCAATGCAACGTCCTAAGACCTGTTCGGATTTGCGCGAGCGGGCCCGAATTTCCGGTTTCTACTGCAAAGTCGACTACTAATTGCCGGCGCGCCACGGCACCTGAACTTCGCTCATGAGCCATTCGTCATTGCTGACGCTGCCGGGCTCAATTAAGTAAACCTCACGAATCGGTCCGTTCTCAACCCAACCAAACTTGCCCAGGTAAGCAAAAAGCGAAGGGTATACGCGCGGCAAATTGTGCAAGGGACCAGCCACCACGGCGTAGACGACCGTCGCCATGGGCAAGCGATCGGCTTTCCAATCTCCGATTGCTGCGGCGCCCGGCTCGACCGTTAGACAAACACGAGCGCGCAACTCCGCAACAGGTACCTCGCCGGGATCATCGTAATAAAGGACGAACGCTGGCCCCGAGCGCTTCAACTTGCGAGCCCGCGCCGCATTGATCAAGGAGCGCAAGGCACTGTGAACCTGCCTGTAGTCGCCTTGATATTCCCGATAGACATAGGCCTGATCCAGCCGTTCTTTCCATTCCACGTGAATCTCGTCAAAGGGTGCACGCGTGACCGGCAAGCTGATATCCAATCCCGCCAGGCGTTCCTGGTAGCGCCGGGCGGCGAGAGCTTCCTCATCGGCTTTGCTGGCGGCAGCGCAGCCGACCAGCGCCAGGCTCAGGAGCCCGAGCAAGGTCCAACCCAGAACGCCGGCTTGAGCACCCGGAAGCTTGGTCCAAAAAGTCTTGCGCCACGAAACGCTGGCTGAGGATTGAGATGAATGCATGACGAATGGAACTCCAATGCGAAGGATGCCGATTGAGAGACATGGTGCCGGTTCGCATTGAATGTCACGTGCCGCGCAGATCCAAGCATTCTCGGGCGGGGACTCACGCCAGCGCGGAGACGGAACGCGAGCAAAGGCAAGCAAACAGCAAGTTCCAAACTCACCATTGCGAGCTTTGGGGGTCTAGCTTGGCCGGGTCCTGGGATGCAATGGGCAGAGCTGCGCCGGCAATCGCTGGAGTCCGTTTAAGTGCCTTCTGGGTACCTTTAGCGCCTACGCAACGTCCGATAATGTACGTTATGTTGCATTAAGTATTAACCGCTGGGGACGACCCTTGGGACTTGGCCCCCTGGAACCCGCAAGCTTGGCTCGATTCCCGTTGCCCCCGCAGGCACTCCCGGTAACTTGCCCCCATGGGCGCAACCAAACAGGAACCGCGCGGCATGTGGTTCGATGATTTCGAGCTGGGCCAAGTCATCCAGGCCCCAGCCCGCACGATCACCGAAGCCGACGTCTCCGCTTTTGCCGGCCTTTCGGCCGACTTCAATCCACTGCACGTGAACGCGGAGTTCGCGCGGCGCACTCCCTTTCGGCAAAGGATCGCCCATGGACTGCTGATCGAATCCGTGGCCAGCGGCCTTGCGCATCAGACCGGCATTTTTGACGGAACGATTTCCGCCTTGGCCGAAGTCCGCGTCGCATTTCACAAGCCCGTCTTTTTCGGCAGCACGATCCGACTGGAACTCGGCGTGCTCAGCAAGGATCCGGATCCGGGGCCCAAGCGCGGAACCATTGAGCTCTCAACGAATATCTTTGATGAGAATGATGACCTGGTGGCCGACGGCGCCTGGAAAGTCGTGTTTCTGCGCAGGCGCAAGACACCGCGCGCCTGAAATGGACTAAACTCGAACATCTACCTGTGTTTTGTGCGCGAAACACTTTCAACGCAGAAAGACGCCCGTGACGAATAAGCATTGTTTCATGGACCACAACCGGCCCTGCGATCTGACTTGCAAGGCCGCTTTCGAGGTCGACGATCCCGTCGACAATGTTGACTGCTATTTTATTTGGCTCAGTTACCACTTCGGCGAGGCCCTGTTTGAGTTCAAGCGCGTCATGGAGGGCTTGAACGGCGGCGGTAGCGGCGGTGGGCCCTTTCCCGGTGGAATGCCTGGCTTTCCCGGCAATTTCCCGGGCTTTGGTGGGGGTCCGGGAGGTCCGCCAAAGAAGCCCACGAAGGACTTTCCGAACAACTAACGAGCCCCCCGCCGATGCTCTGGCCCCCCACCGTATGTCGCGGATTGCGGTCGCGCCTGCATGGGTCCATGATCGCATCCAGCTCCCCCAGCGGACCGATTTGGACCGATTTGGACCGAAAGCCCAAAGACTCGGGCGGGCAGCATGGAGAGCGATGAAATTTGCGGGAGCACTGTTTGCTAGCACAACCGCCGGCGAATTTGACAACTACCCGTTGCGCCCAGGCCCCCGAAACCACGCGCTGCCCGTTTGGGGTGGCGCATCGAGATTGAAGCCGGCCAGCACGGGTCTCGGCTCTTGGTTTGCCGTTCGCTTGACCGGCCAATCCATGCCGACCAGCTTGCCGGTCGGCAAATCGAAACGCGTCGCCGCACCGGGAGACAGACCGAGTGCGTGGCAAACCGTGACGCGAATGACCCAGCTATGGGCAACGACGGCCACGTTGCCGCCCGCAAATTCCCGCGCTATGCGATCCAAGCAAGGCAGCACGCGCTCTGCCAAATCGGTCAAGTTCTCGCCGCGAGCGGGTTTCAAATGGCCCGGATCCTGTAGCCAATTGGCGTAGACGCCCGGAAACTTCCGTTCGAGCTCTTCCCAAGTCAAGCCCGCCCATTCGCCCCGATCAATCTCGCGCAAGTCGGTCTCGTCGCGCCGACGGAGCTTGCGCCCGGCGCGCAGGCATTCAGCCCCGAATTCCGCCCTCGCAAGCCCCGAGGAAAGCACCTGGTCCAAATCCACATCTCGCAAACATTGGGCTACCCGCCCGGCCTCAGAGCGGCCATTGGCCGATAGCTCCACATCCAAGTTGCCGTAGATGCGACCGCGCCATGCGTCGGCGACCTCGCCGTGGCGAACAAGAAAGCAGCGGGTAGTTTCCACGGCCCCAGCCTAAAGCTCCCTTAGCAAGCGTCAAAACCCCCCCGCCGTGATTGCCCGTTGCGGGCCCAGTCGCTAGCTTGCCTGTCCCACAAGAAGTTTCGCTGTGCTTGAGCCCGGCTTGCGGGGCTGAACCAGGGCCTTTCGGCCACTGGATTCAGGGCCGATCCGAGTGATTGACCGAAAGTTCGCGTGGGGGCCGCAAACGCGAGCGCTTTGTTCCGCCCACCCAAGCCCCTCGGCGAGTGCAACGAAACGAGGCTCGAAAGCGGCTCCAAACTTGTCGGCCGCCCGAGTGGGCCGCGAACATCATCCCGACTACACCGTCCAGCCAGGGAACAACGCATGCTGCGCCGTTTCGTGAACGCCCTCTCATCCTCCGTCGGTCGCAAGGCCGTGATGGGGTTGACGGGCCTGTTGTTGGTCGGCTTCTTGGCCGAGCATTTGCTTGGCAACCTGAAGCTGACTCCCATGCCCCTTCTCGGGGATCCGGAGGGCGGGGAATTCGACCATTACGTTGAGTTCCTGAAGAGCTTCGGCCCCTGGCTGAAAGTGGCCGAAGTCGGGCTCTTCGCACTGTTTGCCGCGCACATTGTGATCGCCTTGCGACTCACGATGGAAAACAGCGAGGCGCGCAAACAAAAGTATGTGATTCGCTCGAATCGCGGCGCCCAAACGGTTCCGTCCACTTCGATGCACATCACCGGAGCGCTCTTGCTGGCATTCATCATCAAGCACCTGTTTGATTTTCGCTTGAACGATGCCTTCCACGAATCGCCGGCGGAGGTCGTCGGAGAAACGCTCAGTCAACCGGTGCACGGCTTGATCTATCTGCTGGTTTCGCTGCTCGTGGGCCTGCACGTCAGCCACGGCTTCCGCAGCGCTTTTCAATCGTTGGGAGCGAGTCATCCGGCGTGGAACCCGCTCTTGGTCTGGCTCGGTCGCGGACTGGCCGTGGTTCTTGCCATCCTTTTCGCTTCGATTCCCGCCTACTTTTTGTTCTCCCAAGGAGGGGCGCACTGATGGCCAGTTCAGCATCCAATCCGCAAGGGTCCAGCATTTTGGACTCCAAGTGCCCGACCGGACCGATCGCCGATCGTTGGGACAAGCATCGCTTTGATCTGAAGTTGGTCAATCCGGCCAACAAGCGCAAATTCAAGGTCATCGTCGTCGGCACCGGGCTGGCGGGAGCATCTGCTGCCGCGAGCTTGGCCGAGCTCGGCTACCACGTGACTGCGTTGTGCATCCAGGACAGTCCGCGCCGCGCTCACTCGATTGCGGCCCAGGGCGGAATCAACGCAGCGAAGAACTACCCCAACGACGGCGACAGCGTCTATCGCCTGTTCTACGACACGGTCAAGGGCGGCGACTACCGCGCCCGCGAGTCCAACGTCCACCGTCTTGCCGAGGTGAGCGCCAACATCATCGACCAGGCGGTCGCCCAGGGCGTGCCGTTCGCGCGCGAGTACGGCGGTGACCTCGCGAACCGCAGCTTCGGCGGCTCGCTGGTGAGCCGCACCTTCTACGCGCGCGGCCAGACCGGCCAGCAGTTGCTGCTGGGCTGCTACGCGGC
>JAJDES010000438.1 GCA_029259675.1 Planctomycetota bacterium | reverse complement strand
AAAAGAGGGCCCGGCCGGTCAAAAGAAGATCAACCAGTGGACGCGTCTGGCGACCGTCCCGATCGCGCTCTTGCAGGCCCTGTTCATCTACGTCGGGGTATTCAAGCCGGCCGACGGAGGCATTCAGCTGGCGCAAGGGGTGGAGCCCGGCCTGCAATTGGCCTTGATCGTGATCCTGGGCCTGACCGCAGGCGCCATCCTCGTGATGTGGATCGGCGAGCTGATTACCGAGCACGGAGTCGGCAACGGCGCTTCCCTGATCATCATGGCCGGCATTATTGCCACCATGCCCAGCAGTCTGCAGCAGGTCTACGAGCGCCAGGACGACTCCTGGAACACGATTGTCACCCTGTTGGCCATTTGGATCAGCATTGTCGTCGTCGTCGTGGCCATGCAAAAAGGCGAGCGTCGGATTCCGATTCAGTACGCGCGCTTGACCCGCGGTCGCAAGGTCTACGGCGGTCAGCGCCACTACTTGCCGCTCAAGATCAACATGGCCGGCGTGATGCCGATCATCTTCGCCTCGGCCATCTTCATCATCCCCAGCGTGTTGTTTGACGCGCTCGGATTGAGCGGCTTGACCTCGATCCTGTACGACCAGGACGGCTTCATCTTCATCACGATGCAGCTGTCGCTCGTGTTCATCTTCTGCTTCGTCTGGAACAACCTGATGTTCCGGCCTGAGGAGATTGCCGACAACCTGCGCGAGCACGGTTCCTTCGTGCCCGGCATTCGGCCCGGAGCTCGAACGGCCAGTTACCTCAAGGGCATCCTGCAGCGCATTACCCTGGCGGGCGCCGTTTTCCTGGCGATCATCGCCGTCGTGCCCAACTTCATCACGGCCAACATTCCCGCTCTGAACGGCCAATTGGCCTACTTCCTGGGCGGCACTTCGGTCCTGATCGTTGTCGGTGTGGCGCTCGATTTGGTGGAGAAGCTGAACGCTCAGCTGGTCATGCGCAATTACGACGGCATGTCCGAAGGCAACCAAGCCGGCTGGGCACGCAAGACCTCCAAGGAGAAGTCCAAGGGGTGATGCCATGCAAGTGATCATCCTCATGGGCGCTCCGGGCGCCGGAAAAGGAACCCAAGCCGCGCGGCTCAGTGCCCACGCGTCTTTGGCTCACATTTCCACAGGCGACCTGTTCCGTGAGAATCTGAAGCAGGAGACTGCGCTCGGCAAGAAGGTCAAGGGTTACATGGAAAGCGGCAATCTCGTCCCCGACGAGTTGGTGCTCGACATGCTTTTCGACCGCGTCTCGCGCAAGGATTGCGCAGCCGGCTACATTCTCGACGGTTTCCCGCGCACCGTGCCCCAGGCCGAGGCCTTGGGTGAGCGCTTGGGGGACTCCGTCGAGCTCTTGGCGCTGAACCTTGAAGTACCCGACGATTTGATCGTCGAGCGCGCTTCGGGACGCTTGCTTTGCCGCGGTTGCTCACATATCCACCATGCCAAGTTTTCGCCGCCCAAAGCTGAGGGCGTTTGCGACAACTGTGGGGGAGAGCTTTACCAGCGCAAGGATGATGCCGCCGACGTTGTCGGGCAGCGTCTTGCTGTGTATCACGAGCAAACGGCACCCGTGGAGAAGTTCTATGGAGCCCAAGGGGTTCTGAAGAGCATCAACGGGGTGCGTTCGCCCGATGAAGTGTTTACTGAGCTAATCAGTCACGTTCCCGCGAAGGAGAAGGCTGATGGCTAAAGAAGAACCGATCACTGTTGAGGCCATTGTGACCGAGGCACTGCCCAACGCACGCTTTCGGGCCAAGTTGGAATCAGGTCACGAGATTCTCGCACACGTAAGTGGGAAGATGCGGATGCACTACATCCGCATCCTGCCCGGAGACAAGATTACCGTTGAGATGTCGCCCTACGATTTGACCAAAGGTCGAATCACCTACCGCGGCGATCGGAAGCGGAGAGGTAGAAGATGAAAGTACGCAGCAGCGTTCGTCGGATCTGCATGCATTGCAAGATCATTAAGCGTAAGGGCGTGGTTCGGGTCATCTGTAAGGCCGACCCGCGACATAAACAACGTCAAGGCAAGTAGGAGATTCGGCATGCCCCGTGTAATTGGAGTTGATATCCCCGGCCACAAGCGCCTTGAGATCTCGCTCACCTACATTTTCGGAATCGGACGCGTCACGGCCCTCAAGGTCTGTGATGAGCTCGGATTGGATCACGGCCTCAAGGCCAACGACCTGACGGAAGAGCAAATCACCAAGCTCGCCACGCACCTGCAAAAGGAATACACGGTGGAGGGCAACCTGCGGCGTCAATTGACTGCTGCGATCAACCGGTTGCGCGACATCGGATGTTACCGCGGTATTCGCCACCGTCGCAGCCTGCCCGTTCGCGGTCAGCGCACGCGGACCAATGCGCGCGGTCGCAAGGGTCCCAAGAAGACGGTTGCCGGCAAGAAGTCCGTGAAAGGAATGAAGTAGTCCGATGGCTAAAGCAACGACCAACGCGCCGACCAAAACGGCCAAGCGCAAGCCGCGCAAGAACATCGCCAAGGGTGTGGTGCACGTCAAGTCCACCTACAACAACACCCACATCACGATTACAACTGTGACCGGGGATACGGTTTCTTGGGGCAGTGCCGGAGCCATGGGCTTCAAGGGCACGCGCAAGAGTACGCCCTTCGCCGCTCAACGCGCTGCCGATCGCGCCGCCGCCGCCGCCATGCGGCACGGTATGCGCGAAGTGGAAGTTCGTGTGCGCGGCGCCGGTTCGGGGCGCGAATCGGCCATCCGAGCGCTGTCCAACTCCGGTCTCAAAGTCGTCTCGATCGAAGACGTCACGCCGCTTCCCCACAACGGCTGCCGAGCGCGCAAGCGCCGCCGGGTCTAACGCCCAAAACCTGAAAGACCCGTCACTAGGAACTGACTATGGCTCGACTGATCGACAAAAAGTGCAAGCTCTGCCGCCGAGAGGGGATGAAACTCTTCCTCAAAGGTCAGAGATGTTTCGCAGACAAGTGCGCGCTCTCCAGGCGCGACTATCCGCCGGGAGTTCACGCCCAGAAGCGCATCAAGGTCACCGACTACGGCGTCCACCTGCGTGAAAAGCAAAAGCTGAAGCGCATCTACGGTGTGCTCGAGCGCCAATTCCGCATCTATTTCCAGACTGCGGAACGCATGAAGGGCAACACCGGTGAAAACCTGTTGGCTCTGCTCGAGCGCCGTTTGGACAGCGTCGTCTTGGCCAGCGGATTCGCCCTGTCGCGCAACCACGCGCGTCAAATGGTCAACCACGGCCACTTCCGGGTAAACGACAGGCGCGTCGACATCGTGTCCTATCGCGTGCGCCCCGGCGACGTCGTCACCGTGCGCAACACGGAAAAGACGCGCAAGCTGATTTCCGATGCGCTCGAAGTGAACAAGTCCCAGACCGTCCCGGATTGGCTTGAGGTCAAGAGCGACGAGATGAAATTTACGATCGTGACGCTGCCGCGTCGCGACCATGTGCCGCACCCGATCCAAGAACAACTGATTATCGAGCTCTGCTCGAAGTAACTCGGAGTAACAGTCGAATGAGGATTCGCTGGCGAAATTTTGAGCTGCCGAGTGTTGTAGAGTCTGACTCCGGCACGCTGACAGAAAACTACGGCCGTTTTGTCGTTGAACCTTTCGAGCGTGGCTTCGGCCACACGATCGGCAACGGCCTGCGGCGCGTGCTGCTTTCATCTATTGAGGGGACTGCGGTCACCTCCGTGAAGATTGAAGGCGTCGAGCATGAATTCGCTTCCCTCGAGGGAGTTTTTGAGGACGTTACTGATATCGTCCTCAACCTGAAGCGCTTGCGCATTCAGCACCCTGGAGATGGCAACATTTCCTGCCAGGTGCGCGCCAGCGGGAAGGGGCCGGTGACCGGCGCAGACGTCGTCTGCCCCGGGGACACAAGGGTTGTGAACACCGATATGGTGATCGCCAACCTGTCTCTGGATCGCGAGCTCAACATCGATCTTGAGGTCAGCAAGGGGCGTGGTTACGTCCCGGCCGAAGAGAACGTGTCTGAGTTTCACGAGCTGGGAACGATTCCGATCGACTCGATTTATTCGCCGGTATTGCGCGTGCGCTATACGGTCGAAGCCACTCGCGTCGGCAAGTTCACGAACTACGATCGTTTGATCGTGGAGATTTGGACTGACGGAACGATTTCACCCGACCTGGCCCTGGTGGAAGCTGCCAAGATCTACCGCAAGCACCTCAACCCCTTCGTTCTGTTTGATCAGAGTCGGGATGACAAGCTTGTGGTCGGTTCCCCGAGTCATGCCGAATTCGCTACTGAAGAGCGCAAGGTTGAAGAGGGCGATTCGGACTTAGTTCGTCCGATTTCCGATCTGGAGCTTTCCGTTCGTGCGCGCAACTGCCTCGACAGTGCCAATATCAAAACCATCGGTGAGCTGGTTTCCCTTTCCGAGCAAGAGGTCATGAACCTCAAAAATCTCGGCAAGACCAGCCTGACCGAAATCAAGGCCAAGCTCATCGCAATGGAATTGGAGCTGGGAGCAAAGTACCGACCCGAGTAATCATTCGCCGTTTGCGGGCCAGCCACTTGTGGGCGGCTCGTGGGCGGTGGAGCCAGATTGACTTCGGATCCAAGACCCTGCCGT
Organism: Planctomycetota bacterium; assembly: GCA_029259675.1. Classification (GTDB taxonomy): domain Bacteria; phylum Planctomycetota; class UBA1135; order UBA1135; genus JAJDES01. The sequence goes on along the minus strand of JAJDES010000438.1, from coordinate 6,711 downwards.
TTGGAGATATGAGATGAGACACCGCGTAGCTGGATACAAACTTGGTCGTACGACCAGTCACCGAATTGCGATGACACGCAATATGGCGGTTTCGTTGATTGAGCACGAGCGCATCACGACTACCGTGCAAAAAGCCAAGGCCATCAAACCCTTCATGGAGAAGTTGGTGACCTTGTCCAAGGAATCAAGCACCCACCGTCGGCGTCAGGCCTTCGCGAAGCTGCGCAGTGCCGAGGCCACGGATAAGTTGTTCGAAGTGCTCGGCCCCAGGTTCAAAGATCGCCCCGGCGGCTATTGCCGCGTCCTGAAACTCGCCAAGCCCCGCTTGGGAGACAACAGCCGGCGCGCCATCATCGAGTTCGTCGAGCGCACGCCGAAGGACGAGATCCAGGCCGAGGACGAGTAGAGGCTTCAGGTCCGCGGTGCGAGGCTGCCCCAAGCCGGGCTGAGCCTTCGCACGGATTCGGAACTTGGAACGACAGCGAATCAAGCTTCGGGCCCGGTGGCTATCCCAGCCGCCGGGCCCGAAGGTATTTAACGAATTCACGCGTTTGGGGGCGGCGCCACGGCTGCGCAGCCAGCCCGGAAAGCGCAGGGTTCACTCAAGCTTGAAGTATTGCGTGGGCGGGCCTAGCAGGGCGCAATTGGGAGGGACCCAAACGAGTGAGAGGCTTTGCAACGGCGCCGGGAGTCGCTGCCGCAAGCCTCAAGGCCTCAGGTCACGAATCAGACTCGCACGGCTAGAGCTTGCGTGCGAGGCCTTGCGAAGGGGCGTGCAAAACCTCGCGGGACGGTGAGGGTGCTTCCCATGGGGCTAGGGCGCGCTTGCATGCAAGCAATTTGATTGCGCGCCTCCCCACACAAAGCCACGGGACTAACATGGGAAGCCAAGACTGCAATTTTGCGCTCTATCAAGAGACCCCGGATCTTGTACGGGGATCTTGTCCGGCCCCCGGCTGGCGATGGAACCGATTGGAAAGGTATGGGTGCGATGGCTCGCCAAATTAGAACTGCGTTTTCGATTCTGTTCACTGTGCTTGTGATGCTTGCGCCCCATTCTGCACAGGCACCTTGCTCGGACCTGATCAACGTGAAGATTCTGGGCAGTGGTGGTGCCGCAGCATGGAGCCAGGCGCCGGAGCTCAAGGCCAACCAGCTTCCGCTTACGGGCAGGTCGGCTATTCGACTCGAGCTTGTTGGTGGTCGTCCGGGTGGAACCGGAGTGTTGTACTGGAGTCGCAACTCCGACCCGCTCTTTGTTTGGAAACTTGGAACTTCTCTCTATCCCACTCAGCCCCTACGCATCATTCCATTTGCTTTGGATGGAAATGGGGCTTTCGAGTTCGACATGGAAGCGCTCGTTCAACAGCTCTTGGTCGAATGCGGCGACAGTTTTGTCGTGCAGGCGGGTCTATTGAATCCGCTCGAAACGGATACCTTTGCGATCACGAACGGCCTACTGCTGCGCCTTGGCGAGGACCGCCCCTTCCTGGGCGAGAATTTTGTCGCCACCGGTGCTCCCAACTCCGTTGCTATAGAAGATTTCACCCAGGACGGTTTGGATGACCTCGTCCTAGTAGACGGCTGGGATCATGAACTCTGGGTTTTGCCGGGGCAGGGTGACGGAAAGTTTAGTGTGCCCGAGAGAACCATCACTGGTGAAGGTCCGCAGTCCGTGACCGTGCACGACTTCAATCAAGATGGAATCGCTGATGTGGCCATGGCCTTGAGCTGGGAGAGCGAGTTTTCGATTTTGTTGGGAAAGGGCAATGGTCGCTTCGGTGAAGACTTAAGAACTCCTGTGGGAGAGAACCCGATGGCCTTGACTATTGCCGACTTCAATCTAGATGGAATCGATGATGTCGCTCTGGCCACATTCTCCAAGGATGATGTCTCCATCTTGATCGGAGTGGGTGGCGGGTTTTTCGAGCCCGCAGTGCTGCTCAAGGCTGGGAAGCGTCCCAGGCACATCGTGTCGGTTGATTTGAATCAGGACGGATTGCTTGACTTAGGCGTAGCCAATTGGGATTCCGATGATGTTTCCGTGTTGCTCGGCAACGGTGACGGAACCTTTGGGCTGGCCACTGCGTACCCAGCGGGCCAATTGCCCAGGTGGGTTGAGAGCGGCGAGTTCAATCAAGATGGCATTACAGATCTTGTCGTCGCAAATGCCAGTTCGGATGACCTATCCCTTTTGATTGGGATTGGCGATGGAAGTTTCGAGCCCGCTATTGTCTTGCCTAGTGGAAATTCCCCACGGTCTGTTGAGGCCAAGGATCTGAACCACGACGGCTTGCAAGATCTCTTGGTTGCCAATGGCGATGGAGTTTGGGTATTTGAGAGCGAGGGCTTTGGGAACTTTGCTAAAGCCCGGGTTTTTGCGGTTGGTAATGGTCCGACAGCCGTAGCCCTTGGCGATTTCAATCGAGACGGCATGCTGGATATCGCTGCTGCCCATGGGGAGCTCCCAGGGGTGGTGAGCGTGGCGCTGGGATTGGGTGATGGGGAATTCCGAGCGAACCAACGTTTCCCCGCTAGTGACCGCCCTGAAGCCATGCTACTTGCAGACATGGATCAGGATGGCCAACCGGATCTTGTGGTTGCTAACGAAAACTCGAATGAAGTGTCTGTGTTGTTGGGCGGGGGCGATGGAACCTTCGGCCCCGCCAAAAACATCAAGGCAGGCATGACTCCAGTGTCGCTCGGCATTGCGGATTTTGATCAGGATGAGCGCCTTGATGTTGTCGTTGCCAATCGCGATTCCAACAAAGTCCGGCTGCTATTCGGCAACGGGGATGGAAGCTTGGAACTTGGAGATGCCTATTCTGTAGGAATGGCCCCCATTAGTTTGGCCGTTGCCGACTTGAACGAGGATGGGTTTCCTGACATCGCGGTGGCGAACAAGGACTCCAAGGATGCTTCTATCTTGCTTGGCCAGGGCAATGGGACATTCGCTCCGGCCGTTAGTGTGGGCGTCGGCCGAATCCCTGTGTTTCTGGCGATCTCCGACATCAATCAGGATGGATTCGAAGATCTCCTGGCTTCAACGGTGATCTATTCCGGAATTTTTGACGGCGACGTTTCGTTGCTATTCGGTCGCGGTGATGGAACTTTCGAAAAGCCGGAGAGGCTGGGTGTTTACGACCCGGTTGCCTTGACAGTCGCTGACTTGAATCGGGATGGCATACCCGACCTTGCGTTGGCGAATAACGGGAGTGTTTCCACATTGCTGGGCAAGGGCAACGGGGCATTCGAAAACGAGCAGACCTTCGAGTGTCCCTTAGGACTCACCTCCGTCGCCGTGGAGGACTTGAACCAAGACGGTCACTTAGACGTCGCGCTTGCGACTAGTTCCAGAAGTGGGGTCTCCGTCTTGTTGGGAGCAGGCGACGGTACTCTCGGCGAAGCCCGGATATTCACAGCCGGTAGTATCCCCAGTTCCGTTGCCATTTTTGACCTGAATCAAGATGGCCAAGTGGACATCATCACCGCCAATGCTGGTTCAGACGACGTGACCGTTTTGTTGCGTCAATAATGTGTGAAGCGAATGACCATTCGATTTGGCGCGGAGCCTTGGACTTCGCGCCAGATATGGCCGGCGGCGCGTCACAACTGAAGTGCAATGTTCGAGCGGGCGTTCTTCAGCCATCGAACGGGCGCGAATCCAGCCTCTAGTGGTTACACGTGAAGGCTGGGGGGCAGGTCAAAAGTATCCGAAGAATCTAGTTGTCTCTGGACCGGAAATCGGGGGCTGCCCCAGCAAGAAGTGTCCGTATTTCGCAATCCGGCTACAAAAAGGAATTCTCCGCCTTCGCGAAACGCGACGTCAGTGATTCTAAAATCCGTATTGTAGGTGTACTTAGATGAATCCCACTCGGCAGATTCCGTTGGTCGCTCGTTGCGGCCAATCACAACGCGAGAGCCTCCACCAGAAAATGTGTACCACTGAAGCAAGAGAGGATCTACTGCTACCGGTCGCTTGTAAGTGTGGGGTAGCCCCCAGAACTCTATATTTGGGGCGTGGCCTAAAGTTTTCTGTATCGATGCAAAATGATGGGGCCAGAGATCCACGGAGCGGAGAGATTTGCCAAAATCTGCAATCAAACCCGAAGCATCACTAGTCGCCCGAAGAATCGATAAATCGTGCTTGTGGCAATGAAAATTCTCATACTCGCGATTTTAATCGATAGCATTAGTCGTCTGCATAGAATTGGGACTTGAACGATTGGCTGCCTGCCATTCCGCACAGTGCGCTCGCGCAAGGAGCACGGCCAGAAACGCCAATCGGGCGAACCAGTTTTGATCGTTTCAGAATCGCCTATATTCGTTTCATGAAAAGCTTCTTACATACAGTTCTCGTTTTGGTGCTCTTCTGTTCCTCAGTCTCAGCTCAAGTTCATTCAGTTGAAGCTGACGCGACTGTCGATTGGTTCGAAATGGCGGGTACGGTACTTCCATTTAACGCTCATGAAGCCAAGGTTTCTGCAGCGATCAATGGTCGGATATATGTCTTCGGCGATGACCTGTCGAGCACCAAATCCTTGCGACTGCGTGGGACCCACGCGAGCACTGGCATCCCTTTCTTCGAGACCGTAATAGATCCAGGTGTCGAAGCGTTTGCGATCGAACTCTCTCCAACAGCTGACCGCGTTTACGTTTTCTATAGGGGGATTCAACCCCCCCTGAATCTCATGATGGTTGGGGCTTATGATTCCAAGACGGGAGAAGAAATCTGGACGAGCGTCTACCCCGTGAACAATTCTGAATATGCGGCGCGCCCGTACAGCTTGGTGGCTATGCCGAGCGGTGATGGAGTCGCCGCCGTCGTGAACTTGGAATATGGAGGCCAGAGCACATTTGGATTTGGAGATCTATTGGTGCTGCGGTACGACGCGCAAGGCACCCTCTTGTGGGAGGACTTTACCACGGGACCAAACGGTTCAGTTGTGTTTCCCGGCCCCGTAGTTGGCGATTCCGCCGGCCGCGTATATTTCGCGGGCCTGGTGAAGCCGGATATATCAGCAAACGATCCAGAGCTTTGGGTCGTTGCCCTTTCGGCGAACGATGGTTCGCACCTTTGGGATTTGCTCTCGTCAAGTAACGAGCGTGCGTTAGGGCTTGAGATAACGGCCGATGGGAGCATGCTCTTTGTCGCCTCCACGCAACTTATAGCCATAGACACAGAGACCGAAAGCGTGGCTTGGAGCTCAGGCAATTTCAATTCACTCCACGCTGGTTTCGGCCTGTCGCCTGATGAAACGCTTGTGGCCTACTCCGTTCAATATCCCGCGGGTTTTACCGGAGGCTATGAAACGTACGTTTACGATGCGGTCACGGGTGAATTAGTGTGGAGTAGGGACGAGCATTTTTCAGGGGACTTTGGAGTGGATACTCCGCGTGACCTGAGTTGGTTTCCCGACAGTTCGATTCTCGCCGTGGGGGGCACTACCCAGGGTTATCGAATTGGAACCAGTGTCTATCGTGCCTCCTCAGGGCTGCTTCTGTGGAAGTATCAAGGAATTAGTCCGAGTGTTTTGTGGTCAAACTTCAATGCGTTTGCCGGTGTGCATGCCGTTCCCTCTCCGTCTGGGCCACGTATTATTCTAGTCGGGACGCTTAATGAGTCGCTTGATAAGGCCCTTACGGTTGGGCTCACATCCAAGGGGGAGGAGAGTTGGGTGGACCAATTTCCTCAATACGTGCCACCGGAGCATCCCGGCACGAACAAGTTTTCGGAGATTGGCTTGTCGCCCGATGGGACAGTCATATTTGCTGCTGGGCAATTGAAAGAGGGTGTAAGCCTCGATGATCATGCGAAGTTGCAAGCTTATGATGTTGCAACAAACGCACTCTTGTGGAGCGTTTCGCCGACAATCTCTACCAAGAATGAAATCGTCGATCTAGTCGTTTCATCCGATGGCGCTTCCGTTTACACAATTCAGGGAGGCGGTGCGTATTTGCTTACTGCCTTTGACGCGAATGACGGTCACGAGCTTTGGGATTTGCGATGGTTTTCGGATTTTCACAAGGAAGCCGAGCCAGCCGGGCTCATTCTTTCGGCTGACGGCTCTGTGCTGTACGCAGCGGGAGCAGCCCATGTTTCCGTCGGTCTCTTTGGCTCTCAACTCGCTTTCAGGGCGGGGGCGATCAACGCGAAAACGGGGGAACTGAGCTGGTCGCTTGACCATACCCTGAGAGTAGACGAGCCCTGCGGTGGGTTGGCGTTTGGGCTTTCGCCGGATGAAACCAACATTTACGTAGCTGGATGGACAGCAAGCGAAAACAACGAAGACCTAGCTTTACTCGGCCTCGCTGCTCACGATGGCGATTTCTTGTGGGAGAAGATTCTCGACGGTGGAGAAATTTTTGGTGGTGTCTCCGGTGATGACCGCGGCCTGGCTATAGCTTGCGATCAAGAGCGAGTGTATGTAGGAGGCCAAGCAGTCCTCGGAGTTGAAGGGGACTCGTCAGCAGTCACCTTCGCGTTTGACGCGCTCAACGGAGATCTCGCGTGGTCGGAGGAGGACGCGCCTCCGCTTTCCACGGGTGAGAGCGCGGCTACGCGGCAACTTCAGTTGGACTCGGGAAGATTGTTTTTGGGAGCTGACGATGAACGTGAGCTCATTACCGGAGCGCGCTCCACCGCTTCTGGGTCGCTGCTTTGGATGGAGCGAGTCACTACCGAGGCTAGAGCCAATTCACGTGGATTGA
>JAJDES010000437.1 GCA_029259675.1 Planctomycetota bacterium | reverse complement strand
CCTTGACCGAGCGCACTTCCATCCACTCCTCGTCGATCCGAATCCACGTCCCAAGCGCGGGCAAATAGCGATCGTCGTTCAAGCTGACCTCAACATCCCGCGGAGCCAAGCTCGCAGCCAGTGCCGGGCGAAACTTGAGATCCTGTTCACGCTCGATTTCAAACTCGATTCGAATCCGGCGCGGCAACAGCGGCTTTCCATTCGGATCCAGCGGCATGCCGGCGGGAAGTTCATTCCACGCGTGTGCCAAAGCGTCGGTGCGGCCGGCATTCCAAGCGTCCCAACTGGCCGAGCAATCCGCCAAGCCCGTGCCCAACTCCCAACCCTCGTGCACCAGTGAGGTTTGCGAAGCGAAAAGGAAACGCACCCAAAGCGCCGAGGAGCTAATCCGCGACTCTTCCATTGCAGATTTCCTGGCCGCGGCCGACGGCAGTCCATCCGCGCCAAAGGCTCGAGTTTCGAACAGCGATGTGGCCTGCGCGGCGAAGGGATTGGCGGCATTGCCGTCAATCAAGCGCTCGATGCGCCACAGAGCGAGACGCGCGTTGGGCTCGGGCCCGCGAATTCCCTTCGGAGCAAATTCGGGCGAAAGCGACCAGGCCACTTCGACGAGCCCGGGTGCCAAACCGGCGCTCAAGTTGCGTTGTTTCAGTTCATCTTTGGAGCGCGGACGCACGAGCACCAAACGCGGGCTGTGCAGATCGGCAATGTCATCGCCGTCAATATCCGTCGAGACCCACTCGCACAAGAGGTCACCCGCGGGGCTGCCCAAAATGTTTTCGAGGTCGTCGACCAGTAGGTCGCCCAACTCCCCTGCCAATGTGGCTCCGTCGCGACGCGCTTCCGCTCGTTCCCACACAACTAAGGTTGTCTGAACCAATTCCATTGCCGCAATGGCGAGCAAGGTCAGCAAGCCCGTGCTGACCACGATTTCGATTAGAGTCAAACCGGTCCGCGAGCCCATCGCGGCCTTGGCCGCGGCAGCACGCCTACCTTGCGATTGATGACTCAACTGGCTCATTACAGTTCCCGCCGCTCAAAAACGATTCCCGGGGCTAAGTAATCGGCCGCAAACAAGACCAAGCGCGGTGTGTCCTTCCAACCGTGGGCCAAGCCGCTATTGAAGTCGGTGGCACCGGCGCCGTAGCGCGCGAAGAAACGCGCCTCGAGCAAATCCGATTGGGAAAGAACGCTAAGCGCTTCTTCCTCTTCCGCACCCTGCCCGAAGAGCCACAGTCCGTCGGTGGTATCGGGATCCGCGTCCCAGGGAACATTGCGATCGGTGCGCACAAGCATGCCCAGTTGCACGCCGGGCTGCGCAGCGTTTTGCGATTGAAAGAGCACTCCGCGCCACAGCGCCGCCGGCTCCTCCAACTCGATGCCGAAGTAGGCCAACTCAGGCACGTCCGCCTCTTTTTGCCAGCGATCCCAGTAGCGGAAGGGCATCAAAATGACCGCGCTGCCCTGCAAGTGCTGGCCCGCGCCGGTTCCATAGCGCCCGCGGAAAATTCCCGGTCCGCGACCATCCCGTGCGCCGGGTGCCGAGGCTTGACGAGGCATTTGAAAGCTGCCGGCGCCCGCCGCGGAACTCTTGGACGTGTAGTGCACCAACTCCGTGCCGATCAGAAGCGTGCCTTGCTGTGGAAAGCCGCTTAGGTCGAGCACTTCGATTTCCCCGTCTTCATTGCCCAAGGGCGTGGCCAGAATGGCGCTGCGCCAAGCTGAAAGGAAGCACACGGCTTCACTCTCGCGATGGGGTTTGGGTTCGGTCCCTAGCAGTCCCCGGCCATCCGCCGCCAGCTGGATCACGCCGTTGCTCGAGTTGACACTTTGGTAGGCGACGATTTCACTGCCCAGGGCCAGCAGGCCTCCGTTCGGGGGCAATTCGTCGAGAGCCGACTGCAAGGCGAATCGATTGCCCATCGCCGTTCGAATCGCATCCGGCATGACGGTGATTTGAGCGTCCTGGGTGTCGACAGCGTTCAACAACACCATCGCCGCACCCAGTCCTTCGGGCCCGCCCAGGGAATTGTCGCCGAAGCGGGTCGAGCCGAATTCGAGCTCGTCAACCAAAGCCGCCGGCACCGCGCCTCCGCCACTGCGCAAGCCTCCGACCGCCAGAGAACTGGCCACGCGCGGCAGTTCCCCACTGGGGAAGGACACCATGCGCGCCAGCTTGCGCACATCGGGATCCGCCAGCCTGGGATCATTTACATTCGATGGCGGCAACGGCAACGATGCCCGCTGGCTCAAGGCCACAAAAGTGACGTCTTCGGCCGCGGGATCTTCATTCACTCCACCCGTCGGGTGATCGTAAAAGTACCCGAAGTCAAAGGTGGAAGTGTCGACCTCCGCCACGGGCATATTGGCCGCACTCTGCCAGCCGGTAATCAAGTAATCGAAGGGCCGTGCTGTGAAGTGCACTTCGCCCTCAAAGCCCAAATCGCGCGGATCCTCACCAAGGAAAGTCACGCTATCGAGGCGACCGGGATTCGCATTGTCGGGGTTGTATTGATTCGACCAAACGCGGAACACGGGTAGGATGAGCGTATTCGCAGGGTGCGAGTGCGAAGCCGTGCCAAGGACACCACGGAATTGGAAGGCCGTGCGCACGGCGCGAGTCAAGGGCCACTGCAAGTCCTCTTCAACTCCCAAAGTCGGAAACCAAACGCCGGCGTTTGAACCTTGGGGCGAGGGCGCAGCCGCCGCTGTGCTAACCGCCGCCGTTGCGCTTGAAATTGTCGTGGCCGCCGAACTTTGCGTCGCGTCCGACGGATTCGCTGCGGGCGTCGCCGAATCCCTGGATGCGCCTTCGCTTGGGGCTCCCCCTCCTGCGCCATAACTCGCCAACAAATCCTTACGGGCGATGCCAATCGGTGCATTCGGGCCCGCCGGTCCGATCGGACTATCGGGGCCTCCGGGGCCGATCGGCGGATCGCCACCTTCTCCGCCTTCTGGCGGCGTTTGGTTGAAATTAATGACGGGTCGGTCGGTCAACAAATTCCACAACCGATCCAAAGCCAGCGGATCGTCGCGCACCAAATGACCCTGCGCCACTTCGTCGTAGCGGACCCACTCCGTTTGCTCGACTTCACCTCCGGTGCGTGTCAGCTGGGCATACTCCGCATCGCTTGAGCTCGTGCCCGAAATGAAACCCAACGGGTTGGAAGTGACGCCGGGTGCCGGAATGGAAATCGGAACCACAAACAAGCGGTGCTTCAAATCGCTTTCGATCTGGGCCGCGTTTGACACAACAGCAAAGTTCAATTCAGTAACAAAAGCTCGATTGCCGCCGAAGTACGGGCGCGAATACCCCGTTAATTCGAGCAACTCTTGCTGAGCGACATTGCCCCTAGCTTGGATGCTGAGCACGGACCCATTCCGCGATCCATAGCGGATCACCTCGATACCCCCCGAAGGAGTACCTAGCTCGGTAACCGGATTCGATACCGTCGCACTTACGAATTGCTGTTCGGCCTGAATCAGCAGTGCGTAACCGCCGTTTGGCGAAAAGGCATCCAAGAATGTGGTGTCCCCCCCACCCGGATCATCACCACGCGCCAACTCAATCCCCGTAACCTGGCTATCGCCCTCCAGCCCGAATCCGAGCGTAAAGAAGAAGCCCGAACCCGTAAGCATGCGGATCGGATCGCCGGCGGTGGTTTGACCGCCTTCAACACCGATCCCCACCGCGACGGCAAAGGGACCCAAACTTCCGGGAAGACTGGACGAGCCACCCGGCACGGTTGTGCGCAGGGGCGTGCTGTATCCGTACAGGGTGACGTCGCTGCCAGCCGGATGATTGCGATTCATGGCGGCGCCCTGGTTCAAGCCCGGGCCGCTGACTGAGTTCGCTGCCTGTCCGAGAGCCGTAAGCTTGAATTGTTGTCGCGCAACCCTGCCTCCGAAGCCGGCCAATTCCCCGCTGGAATTATGAAATGCGGTAAAGCTCTTGGGACCGTTGACTTCAACCTCCAACAGCTCCGCACCGATGCGCACGGTGCAGCGGCTCGGAAAGCCTTCCGTGCTTTCGACCGGAATGCTCGTACTCGACTCGTTAATGCCCGCAGTTAGCTCGGTCCTCCCGCGCACGCTGCCGCGGCGGTGACCGTCCACCAATAGTTCGATTTGATCGGGCCGATTGCCGCGCACATCGAGATACAGGTGTGACCAGGTGTCGGAGGGCAGGAACTCCAGCGGCAAGCGCGCCTCCGCGAACTCTTCGAAGCCGGCTGTTCCCGTTTGATCGGCCGCGCCGTCAATGGCGCGCAGAACGAGGTCGGTTCCGTCAACTTCCAACGAAACGCGGTCCGTCTCGCGCGCCGCGCCGCCCACATCGAACAGGATGTCACCCTGCTGCAAACCGCGCGGTCGCACCCAAAAAGACAGGCTGAAGGGATTGAGCATGCTGTCGCCCAAGCCCGGCCTCCACTCCACTTCAGGATCTTCGGTCGGGCGGAAGAGCGGCTCGTCCGGCAACCAACGCCCTTCGGGATCGCGCGACTCCAAATCGAAGTGCATGACGTTGCGCTCATGGGAATCGAAAAGTTCCTCATCCACCCTGCTGGGCCAAAGTTGAGCCCAACCATCCTCATCGCGCGACGCAAAGGTCAGGGGCAATTGATTGGATTCGAATTGCTCGAGTCCCCCGCCCAGATGGGCCTTGTAGCGCGAAGGCGGCAAGGCCGGCGCAGAAGCTTCGAAGCGCGATGTGGCCGCAGGTCCCGTGGTCCAAAAGGCTGCCGAGCGCGTCAGCCGCAGGGCCTCGTCAAAATCCGCCTGGCGGGCAAGAACTTGCAGCAGGTCGTTTTGCGGCACGACCCACTCCACTTGGCGTCGCCCGCCGGAACTGCGCTCGACACCGCTGGGTGCATTGACGGCGGCGCGCACTTCCAACCCGAAGCTGCCGGCGGCCGTGAAGCAAAACGGCATGGTCGAGAATTCAAGTCGCGCGTCGTTTGCGTTGAGCGCGTTCAGATACAGGGCTTCGGCGTCATCGCGATCGAGGAAGCCGCGCGGCGCATCGGCGAGCCTGGCCGAAACGCGGGCGGATTGATCTTGGGACTCCAGTCCCGCACTCGGCAGAACCACGTCGCGCACAAAACTTTCGAAGCCGTCCAGCGGTCTGGCCAATTCGACCAGTTCGGCCAATCGGCGCGCTTCCGTTGGCGTGATGCGCGAATTTCGTGCGCGCAGCTTCAAACCGCTAAAGAGCGCAACCAGCACTTCCGACTCGGCCGTATTCACGTTTACGGCGCGACGTAGAAGCGGGCGCACCCGCGCCGTGCGCAGGTTGTAATCGTAGAAGACGGGCGCCGTGAGCCGAACTTGGCCGCCGCCGAAGACTCGCTCGACCAAGGCAAACTCGCCGACCTCTCCGTCGCTGAGCCAAACCGTCGTGCCTGGATTGAACCAGCGCGCTTCCTGCGCAACGAGAGTGCAGTCGATCCCGCCTTCAAGCGGAGTCAAGATCCGACATTCCCGTTGCCAACGCGCGCGCGCACCACCGTCGCCGACCATGGTTGAGCAGCGCTCGAGAGCGGCAAAGGACGAATTGGACGGCAAGCCGCTGGGCGAGGATTCAAGCGCCTTCCAAACTTCCTCGATGGCACGCGGTTCGCGCAACTCGCCTCCGGGCGCCGCAATCCGCCACTGGGGCAAGGCCCATGCGCGAAAGTCCATTACCGGAGCGCCGATACCGTGGTTCGCGGCCGGGCTCGGTCCGCAGTCGGGATTGGATCCCTGGCCGGCGCTTCCGGGCGTTGCACCCACGCCAAGGGCAAGGCCCCTTGCGAGGGAGGCAAAAGCCGTATCCGCCCGTTTTCCATAGGCGCTGATCTCGCCCTCAATCCAAAGCAAGCCCGCATCATCGAAGCCCGCCGCGCGCGCAACTTCGAACTCGCCACTCTCGTTAGTCACGGGCGAGGAGAGCCAAGTGGCTCCGCCAAGCAAGTTGGCCAAGACCTGGGGCGGTGCCGACCCCAGGTCAATGCGACCCGAAAGATCTTCGATGCGCGCATCCCACATGGGCCCCTTTGCATTGCGATTGTCGAAGAACTCGCGATCCCATTCGCCCTGGTAGCGAAACTCGTCAGCGTCGTCCCAATCGGGAGTCGCATCCCATGCCGGGTGGGTCTGGCGCAAAATGGCCCGCGCGTGGCGCGTGGCGTTGTCCATGGCAAGCGTCAAACTGGAGCGATCGACGCGCTGGGCTCCCGCTTGGTCGGCGCGCCTGACGCTCAGCAAGAACGGTGCAGCCAACGCAAACAAGGCCAGCAAAACAATCAGCACCAAAATCAAGGCATAGCCGTCGCGCTCGCTTCGGGGCGAATCGTCGCGGAACCCGGCCTTTGCACGGCATCGGCGCTTGAATTGCGTGACGCCCAACTTCAATCAATCACCCCCAGACGATTGATTCGCAGCTCTTCACTGCCCTGTTCGGGATAGGTCAAAACAACCCGCACGTCGCCGCTGTGCTCGGAGCGTTCCAAGCGTCCCTCGGCGTCAAAAGCGATGCGGGCCGGAGTTTCGGGCGCGAAGACGACTCCTTCAGGCAACTGAGTGCTTTCATCCGCAGCCCAAGTGGCGATAACCAGGGAATCGACACTGGCTTGAAGGGTGCGCTCGGCGCTGCCCACGATTAGTTGTCCGCCCAGGGCGTAAACGGGAGTGTCGTCAGCCAATTCGGCCACGAGCTCACCATCCACTTCCAATTTCAAACTGCGCCGGTCGTAGTGAACCCGAATTCGACTCCAACGACCCGCGGTCAAGATACCGGGCGGACTCTCCACGACCACATGGTTGCCCGGCCGGCTGCCACCGCCCTGGGTTTCCTGCATGGGCAAGAACCAGGCGCGCAGGGTGCCGGTGCCGGTCATTTGCAGTCCAAAGGCGCGGCCCACGTCAACCACGGAACAAGCCCGCGAACCTTCCGGGCGCAGGGCCAACTCCAGGGCAAAACCGGCTTCGAAGCGATAGGCGGGATCGCGCATCACATCCACTTCCAACTTGGGAGCTTCACCGGCTGTGAAGCGCAACGCCTTGCCCAGAAAGCCGTCATCCACCAGCTTGGGCCCGGCCGCCTGCGCATCCAGCCCGAAAGCTCCGCGCAGGCTGGCATCTTCAAAGTGCCAGGTACCGACCACGGACATGGCGCAGGCCGTCATGCGATTGCCGCCGACTTCGAATTCGACACGCGCGGGCGAGCGACGCAATAGCGCCGTGTTGCGCGCCGCACTAAGTGTGCTTTGCACAAGACCCAGCGCCTGGCGGCGCCCCAGGTCCAA
>JAJDES010000436.1 GCA_029259675.1 Planctomycetota bacterium | reverse complement strand
GCCATGGTCGCCCAGGGAATGAGCCAAGAGCTAGAGTTCGAAGCTAGTCAACTTGACCGTCCCGTTTTGCGTGGGGAATCCATAGAAGGATGCGGTCTGGCGGAGTACCGTCGCGCGGTTGACTCATTGCCTGCTGAAATGCTGGATGACTGGTACGCTTATACGAAACTGAAGAAGTCCGGCGTGGAGGTTCAGTGCAAGGCGTTGCGTGACAAGATGATTGACAGCAATGCCGAAGCGCTCGAAGCACTGGCGTTGGGTGCGCGTCACACACGGGGCCATGCGGAGGTCCAATGGGAACCTGGTCTGCCGGTTGATTGCATCGGATTGCTCGAAGGGCGATCGCTTTCGAACCTCGTCGTGCTTGCCGCGGAACGCCATTTGGAGCGGGGTGAAGCTCAGCGCGCAACCGACGTCCTTATGGACGGTATGCAATTCGGATGCGATTTGATGCGCGGGCCGACGGGCATCAGTCACGCCATCGGGTTGGCCCTGCTGGATATTGCTTGTTTTGATGCGCTGATAGAGAAGCAGCTCGTTTGGAGCTTGCCAAAGTCGCAAATTCAAAAGTTGCAAGTAGCACTCGAACAGCTAGACACCCATTTCCCCCAAACCGATCTCTTGCAGGAAGCGGAGCATGCACTCTTGATCCGCAGTATCGCAAAGGCTTCAAAAGAAGGTCGCAGTCTTGCGGAGGTTTGCGGACCTCTCAATTCCTCCTGGGAAGACGTTTGTTCAGAGCGGGCTACGGTGCTTGCCGAATTTGAGAAAGCCAACGATTGGCTTGGTCGCTACGAATCGGCGGGACTGTTGCCTTGGAATGAATTGCGTGGCGAGTGGGAAAGACTGGATCAAGAATCACGAGGCTTGAAGAACCCGTTTCTCTACACCTTTGGCGGAAAGCAGATTGGCTTGGAGTCCGGCCACCGCAAAGTGCTGATGAAGCTACGCATCACACGCATCGCCTTGGATTTCGCCATTGCGGGCCAGGCTAGCCCGCTTCCCGATCCCTTCGGGGGAGAACTAATCGTGACTCAGACGGATGCGGGACTCCAAATCAGGTCACTAGCAGATCAGGAAGCATTTCTAATTTTGTAGATCGGATGTCGCACTCTTCGCCGAACTCCGGCCGCTGTTGGGAGTCGCCCAAGAAGTTGTCGCGTTTAGTGTTGACCGCATTGCCATGTGCCGAATAGCCGGCAAGGCGTGCTTTGATTTGTAGGGATTTGGGCTCGACTCCCTCTTGCGCATCGGCGTCAGCGGCGAGTCGGCGCGAATACGCACAAAGCTCGTTCGGTGCCGATCAATAGATTTGATTGGGACTGGAGTCTGACCCCGCATTCCTAGCCGTCTGAATCTTGTTGGATCAGACGCAGTCGCTCTTCGCTCTCGAGGACTAGGGGCTCTGCTTCGGTGCATCGGCCCTGGGCTTTGATGGCATGTCCGAGGCCGCCTAGTACTTGACAGACGCGAGTGTCGGTTTCCGGTAGTGCTTTGAAGAGGAGTTCCATGGCTTCGGATAGCAATTGCTCGGCGATTGAAGAAATCTCCGTATAGCAGCACATGCTACTCGAAGTCTAATTGCGACGGTGCTGCGGTCTGAATGGGTTGATGGCGCTTGAGGGATAACTGTGGGTCTCGCCCACAACGGCCTTTGAGGTGAGGGGTTGCGATGGCCCGCGCTCCATCCATTCTGGGGGACAAGGCGAAACGCTGGGCAGTCTGAGCGCCGAGGCCTGGAGTTCGATAGTGACTTTTAAAAGGCCCAGTGGGCGTATTGCGCCTCGCCGTTAGTCGAATGTCGCAGCCTTGGGCCTTCGGAAATAGAACGGCAGTCCCTTGAGCTCAGTCCATGGCGAGAAACGTGAAGTCAACATCGAGATTTCAGTACGAAGATACAGAGCCGTACACTTTTCCGCACTCGGCCCCGGGATTGTGGCGCACAAAGAATCGTCGGTTTCAAAGCTCTCAACACCGCTCTGAATTCAGCGCGTTTCTCAATCCCCTTCGATTCGTTCCGAATCAGGGGCAATGCTTGTGAACTGACTTACTTGAGTGGTGATTTTTTCCAGGACCCGTCACAGGCGGGATCCAAAGTCGAGCCAAACAGCGAAAAAAGGGCGAGTTGTGGGGGCTTGTGCGCAAGAGGCCATTCGGGAGGGCTTGCTCTACTGGAGCGAAGATTCAAGTTGGATGCTCAGAAACATTGGTCCGCCTTTGCAACGCCGTTAGGCCCACTCAAGCAAGTTAGTTCGCAATGCTTGGGCCCAGTCTTGGGGCGAAATTCCGTACCCGTAACTCTCGGATTACGCACTCCGGACCTTGCCTGAAGCTTGGCGATCGGCGCAGAATAAAGTTGGTCCGAAAGCTGCATCACTTTCGCTCTCCATTACTGAAGCGCCAAAGTTGAGGCACTATGCGATTCCCTCTGCGGCTTGATCGGGCAGTTTTTGGCCGCGGGGTTTTGTGCCTGCGGTGGATTCCCTTTGGAGCATTAATCGCGGCGCCTCTCGCAGCTTTACGGGGCTTCTATGTGGAAGCGGTCGGCGGCGACAACGCTAGCATGGGGACGAGCACGTCGGGCGCTCGGCAGACCGACTGGGGCGTGCGGCAAGTCTGAAAGATGCCCTTTGGTGCTTAACTCCATTCGCGGAGGTCGCGATCGCTTCAGCTTTTTGATTGATGCCGCGCTATGGAGCTAGGGTTGACCGGCCAAAACGTCTTCGCCCTCTTCGGGCTGACGAGAGCGTCTTGCTTGCTCATTGATCTCTCTAGCCTGGCTCTCAAGCCCGCCTTCTGCATCCGTTGACTCGTCGTGGCGGTCAGCGTCGCGCTGCTTTTCGTCGTCCTTCCGTCGCTTGTCGTTCGCAACCGTAGGCTCACGGACTGCTTTGGATGCGCTCGCTTCATCCAGCATGCGCACAGGAACTCCGTCGGGAAAGATGATCTCACGTGAATCGTCGGGCATGCTGACGCCTTCTTCCTCTAAGGCTCGAAGC
>JAJDES010000435.1 GCA_029259675.1 Planctomycetota bacterium | reverse complement strand
ATCGGTAACAATCGGGGCCTCGCGATCGCTATCGGGAGCAAGTCCCTCACGCGCAGCCAAGCTGGTCACCAAGGAGTCGACGTTTGCTGCACCGTATTGCGGCATGCGCGTCGCCAAATAGGGCCGTGAAACTCCACCATCCGTCAAAATGGCCCGCAGCCACTGACTGGTTAGCTTGTAGCCCACTGCCGTCAAATCCGGTGCGAAGCGTCCCTCGTCACCAAGGTCCACTTCCTCACCGACGGAATTGAAGACGTAGCGCAAGCCATCGTCAGGGCCGCCAACTCCGTCGCGTTGATGACATGCGGCGCAGGCTAATCGTTCAAAACTGCGCTCGCCATGATCCAACGGCGCGGCAATCCCCTGGGCCCTGCGAATGGTCTGCAACGCTAAGCGCATTTGATCCAATTGCGCCTGCGTCAAGTCATAGCGTGGAGACCCGACGTCGTTCGGATCCAAGCATCCTCGTGTGGGATTCAAAGTCGCCAGTGGATTGCCGCAAAAATCTTCGGGCTCCAAGCCGGGGATGGAATGACAGTCGCCGCAACGGCGTTTCTTGAAAACGGCAACGCCAGCTTCGAGGCGCTCCATGTCCAGATCCATGTCCGGCAGGCGCTCTCCCCCCGTTGCCCGCAGGAGATAGTTCGCAAGGGCATCCGCTTCTTCTTCATTCAAGCGCATGTCGGGCATGACGCCGTCCGGATAGACGGACATGGGGTCGCGCAAAAACGCGGACAGAGCGGCCGGCTTCCATTTGCCCCCCAGCTCCCCCAAAGGTGCGATTCCCTTTGCATCCGGCAATTGCGAATCAGCGAACTCGTCTTCAAACAACTCCGCCGGGCTAGCGAGTGCGCCGTGGCATGCAGCGCAACCCAGATCGTGGTACAGCTCAAGTCCGCGGCGCAGCACGGGTTCCTCCGAAGCCGGACCGGAATCCGCCTGGGGCTCTTGGTCTGCGTGAGATGCCATTAGGAATTGCGCGAGATCCTCAAGCTCGCCCGGTTCTTCGTCCGCAGCAAACAGGTGCGGCATATCCGCTTCCGACTTGATCTGAGCCGGATTCTGCAACCAATCGAGCACCCAGCCGGAGCGCAAGCGGCCCGAGAGGCCCCAAATTTTCGGAGCCTCCCGGCGCCCCACAATCACACCATCGGACAGGCCGGAGAAGTGACAATTCGTGCAACCTTTTTGCTCCAGCAAGACACGACCGGCCCGTTCCGCAAGCGCGCGTTCTATCTGCGGTTTGCTACTTGGAGGTGGGCTGCAACGGCGCGTGGGTATCGGCTCCAACCGAAATCCACCGCGCGGCTCCACTGCACGCTCCCAATAACTGCGCAGTGCAGCGGCACCTTCGGGTGCCCTCGTGTAGCGCACTTGTAGATGAATCCGCCCGGCTTTCAGATCGGCATAGGGACCCAATACCAAACCGCCTACTGAATTCTCGAAACGCTGCAGCTCTTCGCCTTCAATCGAACGGGCAATTAGCTCGGCTTGTCCACCCGCGCACTCCAGGCCGAAGCGATAGCTACCGTCGTCCCAAATTTCCAGGTAGGTGTCGAATACCGCCGTTTCTCCGCCGGGTTGTACCAGCGGATGCAGCGATTCCTTCCCTTCCAACCGGAAGGCTGCACTCGAAACATGAGCCCCTTGGGTGGCCCCCGACTGGCCGACCAATAGGCTCCACCCATTACCTGGTTCCGTGGCAGCAGAGCGGTTGCTCCAGGCTACGTTGAATGAAGAAACGAGAACGAGCGAGAGCGTCAAGGCAAAGGCCCGCCGCCTCAGCAATCCGAATTGGTTGAACATACGAGAATAGTGCGTGCAGCCTAGAACCAGAAAATCCTTGGCCGATTCTATCCATCCTCAGCCTGCGCGGTTCGGATGCTTGCTCTAAGGATTGGGGAATGACCTGGCCGCTCCACGCACTCTCTGCAGGGGATCAGCTCCAACATCGGAGCGGGCAAGCATGAATCGCAGACGGTCCGCCACCAAACCGGAAAGCGTCTCCTCGACTCATTGGCTCTTGGGCCCTAGTTCGCCCCTGCGCGCTCCAACACTACGTTTGAAGGCCGCGACGACACCCGAGCTGCTATTCGGGCCGCTATTCGAGCTGCAGGAGTTTGATGTTCCGAAACCACACCGGATCGCCGTGATCTTGCAACGCAATGTGCCCGCTGCCGGCACGACCGTAGCGCGGCATATCCGCGAACTTGCTCGCTTTCACGCGCGCTTCCCAGTCCGCATCGTTCAGACGATATTCAAGCAGCGTCTTGCCGTTCATCATGTGAATGACCTTGCCCCCGCGAACGACCAGGCGCATGTGATTGAACTCACCCACGGGACGAGTCACATCTTGATAGGGAGCATGCAAAGCAAAGTTGGAGCCGGCAGACGTCAAAGGGTTGGCACCGTCGGCGTGGCGCAAATTGTCCAACACCTGCACCTCCGGCCCTGTTTCCCAAATCGATCCGCTATCACCTGCGACATGAAAGAAGATTCCGCTGTTCCCGCCTTCGGAGATCTTCCATTCCAGTTCGAGAATGAAGTTTTCGAACAGGCCTTTGGTCACGATGTCGCCGCCGGGACCGGTGCGCGCCAAGCAGCCGTCAACCACATCCCACCCTGATGGAGCGTCTGACTTTCCCAAGTGATGCCAGCCGGCGGTGCTATTGCCGTCAAACAGGAGCATCCAGCCCTCGTCCGCCTCGTCTTCCGATAGGACATTTTGCTGACCCGGTTCGGTCGATTGATTGCTCTTGCCCGATCGGCAACTTGCCGTGAGTACCAATGCGAGTAGGGCAAGCGCAAGACCTAGACCAGTTTGATTTGAGTGCTTCATTTTGTAGTTCGCACCTGATGACAGAAGTTTTGAATTCACCGTGAGTTCAGGCTTCAACGGCGTGTGATTCGTCGCGGAAACTGACAAGACTAATCAGAGCGACGCAGGCAGCGATTGCGGCCAACACGCCCCATAGCGGGCTGAAGTTGGCGAGTTGCATCGACTCGCCTTGCTGGAACTCTTCCTGCAGATAGCCGCTTAGCATGCCGCCGAGAACGGGTCCACCACCCAACATAATGATTCCGAACACTGTTTGGGCGGAATTGCGAATGTCTGTAGCGGCGAGGCGATCCACATAAATATACGCAACGGCAAAGAAGCAGGCGTAGCAAAAGCCGTGCAGCACTTGGCTAAGCACAAGCACAGTGGCCGGCAATTCGACCATGGACCAGATCCCGTAGCGCATGGCGTAACACAGGCAGCCGATGAAAAGAAGTTGTCGAAAGCCCATGCGCTTTAACATCAGCGCCAAGAGAGCCATGGCCAGGATCTCGCTGAATTGCCCAACGGACATGGCGGGACCGATTTCGCTGTCGGCCAACCCGGCAGCGGACAAGAAAGGGCCGGCTTGCAAGAAATACACTTGGTGGATCGTGCTGATGATTAGGCTGACGATTACTAGCACGGCAAAGGAGCGCTTGCGCAACATTCCAAAGGCCTTGGCGAAGGCAAGCGATTGAACCGCATCGCGCTTGGGCGGAGTCGCGGGCAATCCGATCAAGCAATAGATCGCATAAACGATCGATATCATGCCGCTGTAGCGCAGGGACTGCGCCAATTGACTGGTGGAGTCGGCAACGTCCGTGCCGACCAAGAAGGGCGGCATCCAGGCCAACTGCAAGTCCTCCTGCAGCCAAAGCATCGCAAAGCTCCAACTTGCCGCAATCCAACCGATGGTGCCCCACAGGCGCACGCGCGGAAAGTCTCGTTGATTGTCTCCCAAGTTGGCGAAGGCCGCGGAGTTCGATAGGGCCAACGTGGGCATGTAGACAATGCTGTAAAGGATGGACAACCACAGCCATGCTTCATAACTCGTTTGCGAAGCGATGATCCACTGCAAGCCTCCACCCAACAGCAATAAGAAACCGAGCACGCGCTCGGTTCTGAAATAGCGATCCGCCAATTGTCCGGCAATGAACGGAGCGAGTAAGGCTCCTATGGAACCTGCGTACCCGATGATGGAGCCGACCTGTGCTCCACTGAATCCCAGTCCCCCGTCACCGGTAGCTGAAGTCAAATACAGCGCTGCGACCGGCAACCACGCGCCCCAAACCGCGTACTGCAGAAACATCATGATCGACAGCCGAACGATCGGACCGCGATCCGCAGCGCCGGGCTGTTGGTTACTGCTACCCGCTTGTGGGTCTTGACTCATCGCGCACCACCTCCTTTGGCGGAGGCTATAGATTGGGGTGACTCGATCGGCCCTCGAACGAATTCAAGGAAATGGTGGAACAGCAAGTCTAGCGCGGGCAAGCATGACTTGAGCGCGACAGATTCCATCGGGGTTGCGCCTTGCCGTCATTCGGAAAAGGCAGCATCGAACGCTTGGTCCGATCGGGGGAAATCCAGACGCCTTGTGAACTCGGCGGCCTCGCGTGCTCCAAACTCGCGCTCCATCATCGAATCTTCCCACTCAACCGTAAGGGGACCGACGTAGCCCGCGCGATTCAGCTTGCGAATCACACCCTCAAAGTCGATTCGACCCCTTCCCGGCGATCGAAAGTCCCAACTGCGTCCATCCACTCCAAATTCCGAGTGCCCTCCGAATACGCCCACGTCCATGCCTTCGTCGGACCACCAAACATCTTTGATGTGCACATTGAAAATACGCTCTGCGAATTCACTCAGGAAGGCCAAGTAATTCACTCTTTGGTAACCGAAGTGGGAGGGATCAAAGTTGAACCCGAAGTTGGGGTGCTGGTCGATCGCATCAAGCGCCCGTCGCGTCGTGGCAATGTCGAAGGCAATTTCAGTCGGGTGCACTTCCAAGGCGAAATGCACACCCTCTGCCTTGAAGACATCGAGAATGGGCTTCCAGCGTTCACCGAACAGGTGGAAACCCTCGTCCAAGCTTGCGCGTGACACGGGCGGGAAGGAGTACAACAGATGCCAAATTGAGCTGCCGGTAAAGCCGTTCACCACTTTGCGGCCACTGCGCGCGAGTTGTTCCTTCACAGCTTCAGGCGCAGCATCAAAGAACAACTTTGCAGCCCTGGCCGTGTCCTGCATTTCACGCGCTGCGCGCATGTTGACTCCATCCGGATTCCCGTCGCCCCAAATGCGATCCGGCAATATCGACTTGTGGCGCTCATCAATCCGATCGCAAACGGCTTGGCCAACTAAGTGATTGCTGATCGCATAGCTGGCGATGCCAGCGGCCTCGAGCACGGACCACTTTTGCTCGCAATAGTCTTTCTCAGCAAGTGCGCGCTGAACATCGAAGTGATCGCCCCAGCAAGCCAACTCGAGCCCGTCGTATCCCAACTCGCGAGCCTTCTCGCACATTGCATCGAAGGGCAAGTCGGCCCATTGGCCGGTAAACAAGCAGACGGGTCGAGACATGATTTCGGGGGTCAGAAAATTGCGGGGGCGGCAGTGTAGCGCCTAAATCGCGTCAGCCGGAAGCCTGCTTGCGGCGCAACCGCGACCTTGGGGGCATTCCACCTTGCTCCGCCCGGTCACTTCCCATGGGCTGCTTGGGACACTGAAAAGCGGCGGAATCGAAGCCTTTCAACCCATCGCTAGCTTGCCAGGTTCCAATGGTCGGCGAATCTCGGTGTTGCGGGCTCGCTCACCAAACCGGCGCCGTCTCCAGGCAAAGTTCCCGCTCAAAGCCGGCCACCGACAAAGCGCCTGTGGTCGCACACTCAACGCACGGAACTCAGCTTCACCGCTCGGCCTTCCTTGGCGGCAATTTGCGCCGCCGCCAGCACTCGCTGGGTTTGGTAGGCATCTTCAAAATCCGGCAGAGGCAGCTTTGGTTCGCGGCCACCCAAGGCGCAAACAATGTCTGCCAACATGTTCACAAAGGTGTGCTCATAACCAAGCCCGTGAGCATCCGGCCACCAGTTCTCCGCGTATGGGTGATCACCGGCTGAGGTGCACATGACGCTGCGCCAACCGCCTTCGCGGTGACCGTCGGCCGCGTCGCAAAACTGCAAGCGGTTCATGTCCTCGAAGCAAAAGCGCAGCGATCCCAATTCGCCGTTGATTTCGATGGTGTTGTCGTTTTGATGTGGGCCGGCCACCCGCGAAGCTTCAAAAGTTGCCAAGGCTCCACCCTTCATGCTTGCGATGAAGGCGAAGGCGTCATCCACGTTGCTGCGCCCAACCTTTTTCTTGGCACCCGCCAGCGGTCGCTCGGGATAAAAAGTTTTGCCGTGGGCGCCGTGGATTTGTGTGAACTCATCGCCCGTCAGGAATCGCGCAAGATCGACGGAATGCGCACCCAAGTCGCCCAGCGCTCCCGATCCGGCTGTTTTCTTGGCAAAGCGCCAACTCATGGGGGTTTCGGGACCGCCCCAATCCTGGAGATAGCTCGCGCGCACATGCAGGATGCGCCCTATGCGCCCGGATTGGATCAGGTTCCAGGCAAAGCCCACCGCGGGACAACGCCGGTAGTTGAACCAAACGAAACTGCGACCGCGCGCCTGCTTGGCGGCGCGAACCATCTCTCTGGCCGTTTCAATGTCGTGGCTCAATGGCTTCTCACACGCGACATGCTTGCCGGCCTTGAGCAATTCGATTGCCTGCACACCGTGCAAATGGTTCGGAGTGACCAGGTCCACCAAATCGAGCTCCTCATCCACGACCAAGTCGCGCCAGCGTGTGGTGTGTCGCTCCCAGCCCCAACGCTCAGCAAATGCCCGCAGCTCTTCGGCATCGCGCCCGCACACGACCTTCGCCAGCGGCTTGCGCGGCAAATCAAAAAACCGCTCCACCTGGCCGAGGGCGTTTGAATGCGCACGCCCCATGAATTTCTGGCCGATTAAACCGATTCGGAGCGGGGCAGTGGTCATCTTTGGTGTGTGCTCTTGGGACAAAAGAAAACCGTTCTTCGGCTGCGGCAACGTCCGAAGCAACGCGCAGCTCAGATCTTAGTCGATAGCCGTGTCCGTGCCCCGGCCCTTATCCGGCGATGAGCATTCGGGCGCAGGCGTGGGGCTGACACTGTTGCCGTGCCGCAAGCCTGCACTGCGCTCCGGGCTAGACGGCAAGTGCGTCGCAATCGAGGAACCAACTATTCGCGATTTAAAGTAAAGCGCCCCCCGGCTTCGCTGGGAAGCCGAGGGGCGCGTGAATCAGTCAGCTTGAATCAGCGACTCTGTTGCGGTTCCTCACCAAAGAAAATGATGGTGGATCCGCCGCCGCCGATATCGCTTGCGTTGTAGATGTATTCCGCATCCAGCGCCTTTTCGATCCGCATTTGGCACTCTTCCAGATGAGCCTGGGTGTAGTCATCCAGCTTGCCATCAGCCTTACTAAGCACCCTCACCATCTGCTTCGACAAGCGACGCAAGTGAGAAGTGGCCAAGTTGCTGATCGGCATATATGCGGCGCCGTAGCCCGACCCCATGGAGAGGTCGACCAAGCGCTGCATGTGCTCGCGCTGCAAGTTGCGTCGCAAACTCGAAACCATCGGCTTGCGGTTGGTGAACTTGCCGCCGGCCTTCTCACCCAATTCCGACCAAATGGAATTGGTGAGCGAGTCGAGCATTTCGGGCAAGGTCATGGCGTCCTCATCAGCCGGCACAAGGT
>JAJDES010000434.1 GCA_029259675.1 Planctomycetota bacterium | reverse complement strand
ATGCGGCGCTCCAACCCCTTGCCCCGCTCCATGAATTCCGACCCCACCGAAAAACTGGCGCAAGCGCGACAGCATTATCGCAGCGAGCTATCGGCACATGGGCCCTTGAATGGGCAAAGGCTGAACGCCCTTTGCGATCGCTTCCCGGACGAGGCTGAGGAGCTGCTCAGTTTGCACGAGCTATGCAATCCGTTGCTGGAAGCTTCGCTAAGCTCGTCGGTTGGTGGCGGTCTTTCGTTGATCGATCGCATCCGCCACAAGTTCGGACCCCAAATCGACCTCGATGTGTCGCTCATGGATCCGCGCCAACCGAATCACGCCCAGGTCGTCGAACGCTTGGCCGGGCGAACGAATTTTGGTCGCTACGAAATTCAAGATGAAGTCGCGCGCGGTGGAATGGGATCCATCCTGCGCGTTTGGGACGAAGACCTGCGCCGACCCTTGGCCATGAAGGTCATACTCGATCGCGAGGGCGAGTCCACGAGTGCCGAAGAGAGCCCGGCGGACAGCTTGCGCCTGTCGCGCTTCCTCGAAGAAGCTCAAGTCACGGGCCAACTCGATCACCCCGGCATTTTGCCCGTACACGAGCTAGGCCTCGATCCCGACGGGCGTTGCTACTTCACGATGAAGCTCGTACGCGGGCAGACGCTGCGGGAGATTCTCGAGCACGCCAAACGCGGGCGCGAGGGCTGGACCCTGACACGGGTCTTGACCGTCTTGCTCAAGATCTGCGAAGCCATGGCCTATGCGCACGCCAAGCGCGTCATCCATCGCGACCTCAAGCCGGCCAACATCATGGTCGGCCGCTACGGCGAGGTCTACGTCATGGACTGGGGTTTAGCGCGCATCCTCGACCGCGAAGACCGGCACGATCTGCGTCTGAAAAAGTCGGAGGGCCCCGAGCAAGCCGTGATTTCAGATCGCATCGAGATGGCCAGCAGCGACGGAGATTCGCCGCTCGTAACGATGGACGGAGACGTGGTCGGCACACCGGTCTACATGTCTCCGGAACAAGCCACCGGCCGCTTGGCCGAAATGGGTCCCCACTCGGATGTCTATTCCGTGGGAGCCATGCTCTATCACCTGCTAACCGGCGAAATGCCCTTCGTGCCCAGCGGCGCCAGGCCCGACAACTTGGCCGTGCTCAGCGATTTGCAACTGGGGCCGCCGCGACCGCTGCAGGAATTGGCTCCGCGCACACCGGATGAGCTCGTTGCGATTTGCGAGAAGGCCATGGCTCGCAACACCGCCGATCGCTATCCGGACATGTCGCAGTTGGCCGAGGACCTATCTGCGTTCATTGAAGGTCGCGTGGTTAGCGCGTACGAGGGAGGAGCTTGGGCCGAAGCTCGCAAATGGATTCGTCGCAATCGCCCACTCGCAACGGCACTGGCCGCTGTGATCTTGGCACTGATAACCGGACTAGTTGTCGCACTGGAACTGCGCAGCGAAGCCGACAGCAGCGCGGAATTGGCGCGAACGGAAAAACTAAGGGCCGACGACAAGGCCGTCGAAGCATTGGCGAATGCGGAACGCGCCCAGGAGGAAGCGCGGCGCGCGGACCAGCAAGCCGCGCGGGCGGTTGAGCAAGCTCGACTCGCGGAGGAAGAGCGCTCCAAAGTCCTCGGACTTGCGGACGCGACGCGCTTGAACCAATTGGAATCGGAATTGGAGCGGCTCTACCCCATTACGAAGCGCGGCAAAGAAATGCGCGCGTGGTTGCGCGGCGTCGAGGACTTGGCCAGCCACATGCCCAGCCATCGGGTTGCGCTTAACAATCTGCGCCGCACGGCACTGCCCAAGGCAGCGCCCGCCGCCAACGCAAGTGAGCAATCGGAGCTGGATCGACTTCAAGCCCAGCGCTCCGAATGGATCGACGCCTTGATGCGCGCTCCGGACAACGAGGAATTGGCCCGCGGGCAAAAGCTCTTGCGTGACCTTGATGAACAAATCGAGGCCGTCCACGCCCGCATTACAACCCGCGGGAGTTGGAGCTTTGAGGATCCTGAAGATCAGTGGCAACACGATCGCTTGGCGACCTTGATTGCCGATCTGGAAACCTTCCTTCAATCCGGCAAGGTCGAAGAGGTTTGGGCTCAAATCGATTTGGCGGATGTCATCACCGAGCGCAGCACAACCGGTAGTCGCGCGCAACAACTGTGGGATGAAGCCATCGCCAGCATTGCGGACCCCAGTATCTGCCCCGAGTACAAGGGCTTGCAGATTGAACCCCAAGTCGGACTGGTTCCACTGGGGCGCGATCAGGATTCGGGGCTTTGGGAGTTCGCGCACATCTTGACGGGCTTACCCAGCAATCGACTTGCGAACGGACAGCTTGAATTCAATCAAGGCAGCGCGGTTGTGCTCGTGTTGGTTCCGGGGGGAAAGGCGCGCTTGGGGTCCCAAAGTACTCGAAACGGGGATTTCAATTTCGACACGCGTTCCACCCCTGAGGAACAACCGGTGCACACGATCGACTTGGATCCGTTCTTCCTGTCGAAATTCGAGCTATCCCAAGCTCAGTGGGAATACCTCACCGGAAGCAATCCAAGTGCAAACGAAGAGGACGCCCTTCTGCCCGTCGAGCGCGTGAGTTGGAATCGTGCGGCAGCCGTACTCAGCAAGTTCGATTTGCAAATGCCCACCGAAGCCCAATGGGAATACGCAGCGCGAATGGGTGACGGGCAACGCTCATTCGGCCAGCGCTCCATGGACTTCAATACCATTCGCACGATCACCAGCCTTGGAAATGACAACACGATGAGTTTCCTGCAGCCCAACACCCAGGCCGTGACGGGCGGAGAGGCCTCCTCAATCGGCTTGTACCGAATGCTCGACAACGTGGCCGAATGGTGCCTCGATGCCTTCGGCGATTACGAATGGCCCAGTCGCCCCGGTGACGGCTACCGCAACCCGCCCAGCGTCAACCAACGCGTCTATCGCGGCGGACGAGCATCGGACGAAAGCACCGAACTCTTTACCGTCGCCTCCCGCCTAAGCGCCGAACCCGACGTCTCCGACCCCGGCATCGGCCTGCGCCCCGCCCGCGCCCTCGACCGGTAAGTTCGGCGGCCTGACCTACGTGCCAGCTACATTCTGCATCCAGTTGACGCTGGGCAGAGATTTGGAAATTGCCCAAGTAAGGGCTTCGAAGCGAAGAACCGGCCCCTAGAAGCGGGCCTCTTCTCCTACGAGTATTGATATCGGTTGCCCCGCAACTTCAAACGACTGCTCTTTCTTGGCGCCTTTGAACCTCCAGTTGAGCTGATAGTTGCCAGTGACCAAGGCGATCGTCTCTCGCATGTTCGGAGTCAATTTGTATTCGACTAGCTTGCCATTGCAGATGGTCGAAATACTGACTGGTCCGAGTCCAAAGATGGCCTGCTTGCGCTCAATCGTAATCGGAATTCCCTCTCTCACATGGATCTCCAAACCGCGAAGTGGCTCATCGCCGACCGTTACAAGAACCGGATCAGAAGCCCATTTCGAGTCCACAACAGAGATGCAATGCTCACCGGGTTCAAGGTATGCTGCTGTGAAGTTCCCGTTATTCGAAACGAATTGCAACCCAGGGCTGAGGCGCTCACCGAACCGGCCTCGATCGTCCACTTCTGTAACGATCTGCAAACCGGGCGCATTTGTCACCGGGCCATCAGGCCCCATGACTGAGCCAGTGATGAATGTGCTTTTCGTCAGGGCAATCTCGCCAACATCGGTAATCTCCCCTGGCTTGATCACGACTGGCGACGTTACTCGTACGTAATCGTCGAATTCGTAGAGCAGCGTCCAAGTGCCGCTGCGCAAGTTATCGATCTGAAAAGCCCCCTCAGCGTCGGTGCCCTTCAGAAAATAAAAACTCGCTTCTGGGTCGTTGAGTATCCCGACAGCGTTTTTCTCCTGAATCCCGATGAGGGTTTGGTCATCGACGACAGTCCCTCGCACACCGCCGCAAGAGGAGTCCAAGACTACTTTTCGGAGACTGAACGATAATTGCCTGCAATCAGCACCTACTGTTTGAGTGTCCAGGGGGGTGCGGCTCACAAATGCAGAAACACAAAGTGGCACATGAGAAAAAATCTCTAGTCGCCCACTCTGTTTATCAAAATGGCTTAGCGCATTGCTGACCGATCCGCTTTGAGATTCAAACGGCTGATCAAGCAAGAATGACTCAAACGGGCTACCGCAATTGTGTGCCAAAGCATAAATTTCGCTTACGGGCGAGCCGAGTTCGCAGGAAACCCTTGAACTTCGCAATGGTCGATTGAGCTCATCGAAAAACTTTACTTCAACGGAAGTGTATGGATGAACCTGTAAGTCGTGCGGGCCAAGGTCAGATCCAACGTCTATGGTCTTCGTCTCGGATCGATGATTCGGGGCCATTGCCAATTCGACAGTTGCTGAGCCCGAGTCGATGTCCGCAAAAACAAAGACTCCAGATTCAGTAAATTCCGAATCGATGACCTTTCCGGTTGAACTCGTAAGTCGCACGACACCCTCAGTCCAATGGTGCTCACATCCAAGCAGTTTGCCTTGAATCTCGAATCTGCCCGTCTCAACGACTTCACGGCCTGTTTTTGGAATCGCACTTTCAGGTAGATCGATTGATTCGATTCGCGACTTATCCGGCACCAGTACAGGTTTTGAAATCAAAGTCGCCGGCTCAATGGCAAGGTCGAAGATCTCCCCCCAATAAAGGCACCAAACGGCCAGACCAACGGCGACAAGTCCCGCGAGAATCAGCAGCCTCTTCAACCTTGGCCAACTTTCATCAAGGAATGAGAAAGGGGGCGTTTCCAATATTGCATGATCAAGTGGCGCAGCAATTCCTCCTTCACAAATACTAACAGCATCGCAAGAGCGGGGTTGGCGAGCCTGTAAACCGAGCAGGCCAAGCAACACCTCCTCTGTGAATTGCAAAGTGGTGGCGCAGGCTATTCGGCATTCATGTTAAATGTAGGTACGCCCTGTCTCTTGCTCTTCGGAGATCTCGATGCCTTCGGCGATTACGAATGGCCCAGTCGCCCCGGTGACGGCTACCGCAATCCGCCCAGCGTCAACCAACGCGTCTATCGCGGCGGACGAGCATCGGACGAAAGCACCGAACTCTTCACCGTCGCCTCCCGCCTAAGCGCCGAACCCGACGTCTCCGACCCCTGCATCGGCCTGCGCCCCGCCCGGGCCCTCGAACTGTAAGTCAGTAAATGCTCCCATCCGATGCTGCCCGATACGCATCTTGATCGCCACCAAGAGAACGCCGAAGAGCGCAATCCTCTCGGCCGACTTGGGACCAGGCTGCGGGGCGCTCCCATCTGTCAAACCCTGGTCCATGAGGGTTTAGTGAATAAAGCCCGAGTGGGGCAGCGTAGTAGGTCGAACGATCACCCGGAATGGCGGACCAAGCAAGCACACAAGGCTCTCCGCTCAATCCCGACCGTCCGATCTGGGTACATCGCCTGCGTGCTTGCCGGCTTCATTCTCAAACCACGCGGCTAGCCCGAATCCACGCCTAGAGGCTTTCAGAAGCATTTTCGGTCAGACTGAGGCATATAGGCTAAGCTAGGAATGTCCAATAAAAGGGAGTTTGCAATGGCAAAATCAGTGATGTTTCGTCGCGCTTGTGCATTCCTCACATCGTTCCTAGCGCTAACGGGCGCGCTCTGTGCGTCCGAGGTCTTAGTTGTTGCCGGTGCTCCTGGACCCGGGGTGGACTTCACGGATCTTCAGTCCGCAGTTGACGCAGCAGAGAACGCAGATGTCTTGCTGATTAAGACCGGCGTATACCCTGCACCAGTCATTGTCGCGAAATCGCTAACTTTGATTGCAGATCAGAACGCTTCGGTATTGGTCCTGTCCCACGGATTTGACCGCCATTCGTTTTTTCCGCCCATTCCCGCACCCGATCCCCCCCATCCCCCCAGCGACCC
>JAJDES010000433.1 GCA_029259675.1 Planctomycetota bacterium | reverse complement strand
CGCAGGGTTACAGGTGAGGGGGTAATGCTCGTGAAGCCTGCGTGTTCCACGACCACTCCCCAAGCTTGCAGATGTTGGCCCATGATCTGCGAGAGGGATTGATCGAGTTCATCCGACACGCGCAGGTCCGAGCGGCTGCAGCGGCGCAAGATTCGCTGCACGCTGAGGGCCAGCATCTGATGCATGCCGCGATCGAGGTCATCGATTTGGATGAGTGCCTTGCGCACATCCGCGATGCGAAAGACAAGGTTGGCGTCCACGATGTAAACCAAGCCTTCCATCGTGACGACCTCTTGGGCGGGCAGGTCCATGGTGCGCGAGCGCGTGGGCAAGACGCGAACCACCTGCAGGAAGGGGAACAGCAGTCGAAAGCCGGGATCCAAAACGGTGCGCGCTCGCCCAAAGCTGAACAGCAAGCCGGTTTGGCCGGATTGGATGGTGATTCCGGTGGCGCGAACCAAGGCGTAAATGGGTACCAGCGCAACGCTGGGATTGCTCTTGATAATGGCGAGGTTGGCTTCGAGGAAGCCCCTGAGGATTTTCCACGCCGATTCGGTCAACCACCTTGCAAACTCCGACAGTTTGCTTTTCGCGTCTTGGCCCTTGGATACTCGCTTGGATTGGGCCTTGCCCCGGCGTCTTAACTTGGGCTGTGGCTGCGCAATGTGCAGCCACAAGCTCGCAAGCCGCGCTTTGGGCGCCGAGCGCTTGGATCGCTTCGACTTGCCGCGCATTCGCGTGGATCCGACGGTCCGAATGTGTGACCGAATACTCAGGACGGATCCTCTTCATCCTGCGCGGGAGTTTCGGGGTCGACCCCGGGCTCGTTGATGTCGTCCTGCTTGGCCTTTTCAGCACTTGCGCTCAATTTTGCCAAGTCGTCGATCTCTTCAATCAGCAAGGCTTCATCGCGACTTATCTCTTTCGGCGTGCGGTGAATCCCTCCGGGTTGGGTGGCAACAACGGCGCCGGTAACCAGAGCAACCGCGGCCTCCGCGCTCAAGCCGGCTGTTTGCAGCTGCTGAAAGAGTTGCAATCGTTCGCGGGCCAAGAGGTCGAGCTGAGTGATTTCAAGCGTTGCCGGCGATGGAGAAATGTTCGAGAAGCCGAGCTGCAGAATCCGCACGCCCCACTCTTCCTCCACCGGCTTCAGTTCCGCCATGACCTCGGCCGCCATGGCATCGGTGTCCTTGACCGAGTCGCGATCCCGCTTGCGCACGACTCTTTGCACCGCCAGCACCACGCGGTTTTGCAAGCCTGTGACCAAATCATCGATTTCAATCAGCGCCTTGCGCAGGTTGTAAATGCGATACATCAACTTGGTGTCGACCTCATAGATCAAGTCGTCAGTCAGCTGAATGACCTGCGGCTCCAGATCCAAAGTCGTGTGCTTTGTCTCCTCCAGGGTGAATTTCTGAACGATCGGCAATTTGAAGTGCACACCCGGACCGACCACGCCGCGAGCGCGACCGAGGTTGAACTTGAGCGCGTGCTGACCGTCGTAGACGACCACAAAGATGCCGGTGACGGCTTGGAGTAATTCGAGAATCATGGGGCTTTGGCAAGGAAGGCGACGGGCTACCAGACCAAAAAGCGAGCCCGCGGGCCAGGGGCTCGCCGGTAGAGGTTCGCGAGCGAGGGCGCTGCGGCAAGGGCCGGGAGACGTTCGATGCCGTGCCACGGCCGTGCTCTGCAAGGGCCCGAGTCCGCCGGCGCAGTCGAGCGCGAACAGGGCCCGTGATCCGGCTTTGGTTGGAGCGGGCGCCGAGGGCGCGCGCGGGCTAGAGTGCGGCTTCCTTCGAATGCCCCGGCCAAGCGGGGCGCGCCAGTGCCATGAGTCATTCCAAATTAGCTCCTATCCCCAGGGATCCCCGCGGAGAGGCGGATCCCACTGTGCTGGCCGCCAGGCGCAGTCTCGTTGAAACCGCTGCTGGGCGCAGCTTGCCGTACCTGGGCGGGCGGGCCGTCGAGCCGGCCCGCGTGCGCGGGAATATTGAGAACCTGATCGGCTTTGCCCAGGTCCCGATCGGAATCGCGGGGCCGCTCCTATTGCAGGGCAGTTCCGGCACGGCCGAGTATTACGTACCGATGGCGACCACCGAGGGCGCCATGGTGGCTTCCTACAGTCGCGGGATGGGCGTCTTGCGCGCCGCCGGTGGAGTCCGTGCGCGCGTCCTCTTGGACGAGCTCTCGCAGCATCCGATTTTGGTTTACGGCAGTAGTGCAGCCGCCGAAAAAGCGGCCGAACTGGCGCTGTCAAGCTTGGCGAGTTGGCGCGCATTGGTCGCTCGATCGACGCGGCACGGAAAGTTATTGCGCATCGAACCCCAATGCATCGGTCGGCGCTTGATTTTGCGCTTGGTCTTTCACACAGCCGATGCGATCGGGATCAACATGGCGGCCCAGGCTGCTGAAAATTGTGCGCGCGACTTGCACGAGCGCAGCGCTGCGATTGAGCGCTATGTACATGGGCAAGATGTGGAGAAGCGCTCCAACGCTCGCGCCCTGGTCGAGGGTCGCGGCAAGCGCGTGCGCGCGGAGGCCACACTGACGCGCGAGCTTGTTTCGGAACGCTTGCGGACAACACCGGAGGCGATGGAGAGCTGCCTCAAGACTTATGCCGTTGGATTTGCGCAATTGGGCACTCAGAATTGGACCGTGCAAGCAGCCAACGGCCTGGCGGCGGTGTACTTGGCGTGCGGGCAAGACGTGGCCTATGTGACCGAAGCGGCCACGGGGCATTTGGAGTTCGCAGCGACCGACGAGGGCGATTTGTACGCAAGCGTCGTGTTGCCTTCGCTCTTGATCGGCACGGTTGGCGGCGGATCGGGTCAGGGGACTGCGGCCGAGTGTCTCGATCTATTGGGTTGCCGCGGGACGGGGGGGGCGCATCGTTTCGCTGAAATCTTGGCCGCCACCGTCTTGGCCGGCGACATTTCGCTTGTCGCTTCATTTTGCAATCACGAATTCGTTGCTGCGCACGAGCGACTGGGCCGCAATCGACCGCAAGCGGGAGCGGTGGATGCTGCCGATGCTCCAGGCGCTGAGCCTAAGGAGCGGTCGTGAGCCGCAAGCGCAAACAGCAGCACAAGCAGCAGCGTCGGCGTCGAACGTCCAGCGCCACGGGGGAAATTTCCAATGCGGCAACCACCGGTTCCCTCAGCGGAGTTGCCGTGGCGGAGAAGGGACTGAGCGCCGGGCCTAAGGAGTTTTGGACGAAAGTCGCCTTCATACCGGGCTTGCTCTTGATCACCTTGGTGCTTTACCTGGGTTCCAAACCCGGTGGCAGCACACCGATCGATCTGTACAACCGCGGGCCGGTCATTTTGGTCATGGCCGCATTCCTGTTGTTGGTGATCGGCATCGGCTGGAGTTTGACGCATCGACCCTTCCTGCAGCAGCAACGCATTTGGCCCTTTGTGGCTCTGGCCGGAACCGTTGGCTTTGGCAGCTATCCCTTTCCGTATCCGACTTCGTACGCCGAGCGCACAGGTTCGGTCGTGTTCGATTTGCCCGTGCAAGGAGAATGGTTGGTGCGCTGGGGGGGAGAGCGCTGGCGCGAAAACGCCTACCGTTTGTTTCCCGATCGTTGTCGAGCGGTCGTGCTCGAAGCGCTGCCCACCGAGTCCAAGGATGCGGGTGACAAAGTTTCAAGCACGCCGACCACTGAGGGATTGGCGGATTCCCCGAGCTACGGGCGCAAGGTCTTTGCTCCCGCAGATGCCATGATCGTGGCGGCGCTGGGCGAACTGCCCGACCGGGACAGTCGCGCGGGTTTTCAGCGCGGGAGGGAGCTGGGCAACTACATCGTGCTCGAGGTGGCCGCTGGGGAATTTCTCTTCTTGTCCAACTTGGCGCCGGGCAGCTTGCTGGCAGTCCCCGGTGACAGGGTGACGCGCGGGCAGGAGTTGGCCCGAGTCGGCAATTCCGCCCATTCGCCTGTCGATCGGGATCCCCACCTCTGCATGCACTTGCAAGACACGCCCGTCCCGGGCCGGGGAGAGGGAATTCCCATGCGCTTCGACTCCTACAGCACCGATCGAGCCGGTGGAGCCCTTGGCCTTTTGCGCGGAGGTGTGAACGAAGAGGGTCAAAAAGTCGGCGAGCGGATCCGGCCCCTACCCGGATCGGGCGCTGAATAGGGCACGCGGGCTGGATTCCAGGGCTTTTTGCGCGCAGATTCTCACCGGTCGTGGGCGCTGGAGGGGTACCGTTGAGCCACGGGGGGCCGCTTTGGGGCAGGCAAGATTCTCCCCAGGCAACCGGCTTCCGTTGCCGATCAGGGGCACCTCAGGTGCGAAGTTCACCCTATCTGATTGACGGATGGTCAAGGGGAGCTAACCTTTTTGCCCAATTGCTCCGAATGGCTTGCTGGCCGGACCCAACCGGGCACCCGCAAAATTCCCAAGGAGCAGCTCTCCACGAGTTCTTTCTCTTCTCCCCACTGGTTTCGAGTTCTGCGCGCCCCGCAATCGGCCAATTCTTGGCAATTTACGGAGCGCCGGTGTCCCCGGGACCATCCAAGCGCAGTATCCGCTTTACCGCCGCCCGCCTTGATGGCGAACGGCCTGGGACGGTGCTCTGCGGGACTTTTGCACGCTGCTCCTGGGGCGCGCGATAATTGTGGGGGCTGCAGTCGGCTCTCACCCGGTTTCGATTTCGGGCTCTGTCGCGTTTTGCTCTTCGTTCGAGCTTGTGTCTCGAACCGTTTGTGGGAGCGACTACTCGCGCCATTCCCAATTCCCATTTCGTTCGCGAACGCGATTCACCCGTAATTCCGTTGGTCGGACAATCCGACCCCCCGCCATGTCAGCAACCGTGAAAACCAAGGACTCCAAGGGTTCAGCCAGTTCCGCCAAGCGCCTCGCTAGGCAGCGCAACATCGGAATTATGGCTCACATCGATGCCGGTAAAACTACCGTCACGGAACGAATCCTCTTCCTTACCGAGAAGATCCACCGCACCGGTGAGGTTCACGATGGCGAAGCCACGATGGACTTCCTCGAAGAGGAGCAGAAGCGCGGAATTACGATCCAATCCGCCGCGACCACGGCGGTTTGGAAGGACTACTCAATCAACATCATCGATACCCCCGGTCACGTGGACTTCACGGCCGAGGTGGAGCGCTCACTGCGCGTGCTCGATGGTGCCATCGCCGTATTCGACGCCGTTTCAGGTGTGGAAGCGCAATCGGAGACCGTTTGGCGCCAGGCGGATCGCTACGGCGTTCCGCGCATGTGCTTCATCAACAAGATGGATCGCGTCGGCGCCAACTTCGCCAACTCCGTGCAGTCCATCGTCGACCGCTTGGGAGCTCGCCCGGTGCCGATTCAGTACCCGGTGGGATCGGAAAAGGAGTTCAAGGGTGTGATTGACTTGGTGCGCATGCGCTACCTCGAATTCACCGGCGAAGAAGGCGTCAATAGCCATATTGAGCATGACATCCCCGCTGAATTGAAGGATGAGGCCGAGATGCATCGCCACGAGCTGTGCGAGTCGGCTGCGGAGCACAACGAAGAATTGCTCGATCTGTTCGTCGAGGAGGAGCCGATTCCCCAGGCGCTGCTGATGAAGACCCTGCGCGATGCCACGCTCGCAATGGAGATTACGCCGGTCCTCTGCGGTTCGGCTCTCAAGCACAAGGGCGTCAATTTCGTCCTGGATGCGGTCATCGATTACTTGCCCAGTCCCTCGGACATTCCGGATTTGGTCGGTATTCACCCGCGCACGGATGAGCCCGAAACTCGCAAAGCTCTGGACAGCGAGCCGATGTGCTTGATGGCCTTCAAGACGATTGCGGAGCCCACGGGTGACCTGACCTTTGTGCGCGTTTACTCGGGCGTGCTCGAAAAGGGCACGCGCGTCATGAACCCGCGCACCGGTAAGAACGAGCGCATCGGTCGCTTGGTCAAGATTCACGCCAACAAACGCGAAGCGGTTGAGTCGATTTGTGCCGGCGAAATCGCCGCTGTGATCGGCCTCAAGCAAACGGTCACCGGCGATACGTTGTGCGACGACGACAAGCCGATCTTGCTCAGCAAGATTCAGTTCCCCGAAGCGGTGATCTCGATGTCGCTGGAACCCAAAAAGTCGCAGGACCGCGACAAGCTGGGTGAGACCATCGGTCGCATGATGCGCGAAGATCCGACTTTCCGTGCCAACACGAACGAAGCCACGGGCGAATTGATCATCTCGGGCATGGGCGAGTTGCACCTCGAAGTTGTCGTCAATCGCATTGAGCGCGAATACAACTGCGAAGTGATCACCGGCCGGCCCAAGGTCGCATACAAGATGCGCTTGACGCGTCCCGTTGACACGGTTGCACGCTATGTCAGGCAGTCCGGCGGTCGCGGTCAGTTCGCCGTGGTTCACGTGCGCTTTGTTCAGGCCGAACCGGGTGCGGATGCTTTTGAGTTCGTGGACATGGTCAAGGGCGGCAACGTTCCGCGCGAATACATCCCCGCGGTTGGAGCGGGTCTGCGCGAATCCGTCGAAGGCGGCATCGTCGGCGGACACCCATTCGTGGGCGTCAAAGCAGAGCT
>JAJDES010000432.1 GCA_029259675.1 Planctomycetota bacterium | reverse complement strand
CCGCCGACAGCATGCCCGCGGAGGGAGCGCTCGAAAGGGTTCGCGGCGCCTTTGATGCGGACGGGGTGGTTGCATCGGGCATGTGCCAGCGAATATTGGCGGAGCGCAAGGTCTATCGCTGGATCGAGCATGCGGCCGATGCGCGCGTTGCGCGCAAATCCATGGTTTACGGGGATTCGGGCCTGTGCGTTCGGCGTCAGATTTACGAGGAGTTAGGCGGTTTTTCGGATTGGCCCATCTTTGAAGATGTGGATATGTCCGAACGACTGCGCAAGCGCGGCAAAGTCGTCTTGGTGCCGGGCGCGCACTTGGAAATCTCGGCCAGGCGCTGGGAACGTGGCGGCGTGGTGATTTGCACGGCTCGCAACTGGCTGCTTACCTTGGCCTACAAAACCGGAATTTCGCCCCGGCGTTTGGCCGGGCTGTACCCGCCGCACAAGCATCGGGCGGGCCCTGCTGCAAAAGAATTTGGAGAGCCGTTCCAATCCGCGCCCACCAATCTAAGCTCGGAGGCTGGCCGCTCGGACAGCGCAACGCAGGAGGGTGAGCGAGTATGAAGCAGGCAACCATACGAAAAGCCTTCGAGACTTTTTTGCGCGAGCATTCGCTCAAGCTCACCCCCCAAAGAATGCGGATCTTGGACCGCGCCTTTGAAACCCACGAGCACTTCACGGCCGAGGAACTCTACGGCTGGTTGCGCGATGAGGGTGGCTCGTCGGTGTCGCGCGCCACGGTTTACCGCACCTTGAGCATGCTGGTGGACGGCGGCTTTTTGGAGTCGTTGGACTCGGGTCGCGGGGAATTGCTGTACGAGCATGTGATGGGCCACCGGCACCACGACCACTTGCTTTGCATCGACTGCGGCAAGATTGAGGAATTCACCGACGAGCGCATTGAAGCGCTTCAAAAAGAAGTTTGCGAAGCGCGCGGTTTTGAACTGGTTGATCACGACTTGCGCCTGCAGGGCTATTGCCGCTCCTGTTCGCTGAAGCGCACACGCGAAAACAAAAAGCGACCCGATCCGCTGAATGTCCAAGCGGAGCGGGAGCGCAGCGCGGGCGCGAGCACCGATGGCGGGGGCGGAAAATCCGCCCGGCGCAGCCTTGGCCGCGGTGGCGCGGCCAAAAGCGCAGCACGCAAATCCAAGCGCTAATTCTGGGCGGCGCCAGAGCGGACCACGTGGCGCCGAACACGTGGCGCCGACGTGGCGCTCCAATGGCGCTAACGCTTGCTTGCAGCTAATCGGAGTCGTCGAGCGGGCGGGCGCGACCCGAGCATCCCGACCCGCGCGCGGCCGCGCCGTCCCGCCGCTTTAGTTGCGGCGGAATGCGGCGTGCTGCCAGAGAAGTCGATTCCTAGCGGACGCTAATCGTTTCAGGTTTGGCGGGCCGCAATGGAGGCATCGACATTGCAGGCATCGACATTGCAGGCCGGGCTAAGCGCTCAGTCGATGCGCGAAGTTTCCGAAATGCCCAGGTGCTCGAGGACGTAATTCATGACTTCCTCGGCCACCTTGCCGTCGGGCAAGGCCGTGCGGTCGTAATCAACGCGCAGGATGGTGTGGTCGATGTCGAAGGCTTCGACCTGCAAGCTGAGCTTGCCCTTGCGGTACTTGCCGACGGCTGTGCGCGGCGGACCGTTGTTGAGCTGCAATTCTTCAATGCCGAGTATGTCGAGGCTTTCTACCGCGGCCTTCCAAACATCCTCGACGTCAAAGGTGACATGGGCGACTTGGGCTTTGTCGGAGATGATCTCCTGGCTAATGACATAACCCGCCCCCGCGCCGATGGTGAAGGCCGCGCAGCTGTTCACGCAAAGCGGCAGGGCCAAGGCCGCAACGGCCGTGAGAATCGAATGCTTGATGCGCTGGGCGCGACTGAACTTGCTCATGTCAATGGGTGCCTATAGTGGGGATAGGGCGAGGGATAGGGCGAGGTCGAAGGCCGGCCGGGTCGCGCTCTGAACTGGAACTCCGGCTGGATCGGACGTGTGCGGACTGGATTCTGCTGACTGGATCCGTGGGCGTGTGAATGCACGCGTCAAGACGCCGAGCTTTGGGCGGCAACTCCGCCCGGAGATTGGATCCCAGCTGCGGCCACTTCAACCATGCGCCTGTAGAAGAGCAAACCTTCGCCCTCATCGCGAGCACCGCGTCGCGTCCATTGCGGATGGCTCCAGGGATAGAGATTGCGCTCGGGGTGCGGCATGAGGCCGAGGATGCGACCGCTCGGATCGCAAATGCCCGCAATCTCCTCGACCGATCCGTTCGGGCAGCCGGGGTAGCCCGTGGGGCCGCCGTCCGCGTTGGTGTAACGCAGCGCGATCTGTCCCGCAGCGCGCAAGCGTTCCAAAACCGCTTTGTCGCGCACGACGAAGCGACCTTCGGCGTGGGCCACGGGGCAGGGCCACAGCTCACCTTCAACCAACCAGGGGCAGGCCGAGGCCTGGGATTGAAGCGTGACCCAGCGGCACTCGTAGGTGTTGGAAGCATTGCCGTAAAGGGCAATTTCGCGCTCCTCGGCGGGCGGCAGGCTGAATTCGCCCGCGGCGGACGATTGGGTCTTCGTCTCGGCCGGCGTGCGCAGCATGCCCGTTTCCACCAGGACCTGAAATCCGTTGCAAACGCCGAGCAGGAGACCGCCCTTGGCCGCGTGGGCGCTGAGGGCCGCGCCGAGCGCATGGCGCAGCTCCGCCGCCCAAACGCGTCCCGCGGAAAGGTCGTCTCCGTAGCTGAAGCCCCCGGCGATGACGAGAATCTCAACCTCCTCGAGTCGCTGCGGTTCGCGAATCAATTGATTGAGGTGCAAGACGTCAGTGGGCGAGCCCGCCAGGCGCAGGGCGTCGGCAGTCTCGGCTTCGCAATTGGTGCCGGCCGTGCGCAGCACTATGGAGCGGGGAGTGGTCATCGTGAGGTCTTTT
Organism: Planctomycetota bacterium; assembly: GCA_029259675.1. GTDB lineage: Bacteria > Planctomycetota > UBA1135 > UBA1135 > JAJDES01. Next base: position 3,155 of record JAJDES010000432.1, on the reverse strand, counting down.
GGTTGGCTGCGTTGCTGGAATTGCTTCCAGGTCCGGAGGCGTGGGCGCTGCGCAGGGCGTCGACGCCCAGCACCAGCACGGTGGCGGCATCTTCACCTAGAACAACCATGCGTTCGTCGTCCGTGACTTGGCCCACTTGGCAAATGGGTTGTCCCGCGAGAGCGGCTTCGAAGGCTTTCTGTTTGGAAGCGGGAACCTCAACCAAGAATCGCGTGCAGGATTCAGAGAAGAGTCTGGTGGCGTCGCGCGAATCCAAATCGAGCCCTTTGGCCTGTTCGATTTCCATTTTGGCCAATTCGATTTGGATGCCGAGTCCACCGGCGCCGGCCATCTCAGCGGCCGCTACAGCCAATCCGCCCTCCGACAAATCGTGGCAGGCCACGGCGTTTCCCGCTGCAAGGGCCAGGTGCAAGCTTTCGAGAAGTTTGGGTGCGCTGGCCAAATCGGGTTCGGGTGGCTTGCCGCCCGCTTGCCCGCGTTGCATGAAATAGTGCGAACCGCCGAGTTCCACGCGTGTCTTGCCGACCAGGTACAGCGCATTGCCGGCTTGCTTGAGGTCCATCGTGACGCACGCGCCGACGCGGGGCACCGGAGCGATGGCTGAGATCAACAAAGTCGGCGGAATGGAGATCGATTCTCCGCCGACGCGATATTCGTTGTTGAGACTGTCCTTGCCGCTGATGAAGGGCGTGCCGTAGGCCATGGCTCCGTCGTAGCAAGCTTGTGCGGCGCGCACCAAAGAGCCCAGCCGATCGGGCTTGTCGCAATTGCCCCAGGAGAAGTTGTCGAGAATCGCTGCCTTGCGCGGATCGGCGCCCACGGCCACGGCGTTGCGCAGGGCTTCGTCGATGGCGGCCAAGGTCATGGCGCGCGGATCGATGAGTCCGTACTCGGGATTGGTTCCACAGGAAATAGCCAGGCCCTTGTCGCTGTCCGGCAGGGGCTTGATCACGGCTGCGTCGCTGGGACCGTCCGCGTGCAACCCTACCAGGGGTTTGACAACGGACATGCCCTTCACTTCGTGGTCGTACTGACGAATGATCCACTCGCGACTGCAGATGTTGGGGCTGGCCAGGAGTGCTAAGAGCAGTTCGCCCGCATCGGGTGCCGGCGGCACCCACAGGTCGACCGCCTTCGGAGCTTCCCATACCGCGCTGCGCATGGGCCGCGGACAGCCCTTGTGCAGGAACTCCATGGAAATGTCGCCCACGCATTTTCCGCCGTCCTTGAGTACCAACCGGCCGCTGTCGGTGAAGCGACCGATGGTCGTGGCCTCCACATCTTCGGATGCGAAGAGTGCGAGCAACTCAGCTTCATTCTCGGGCGGAACAGCGAGCACCATGCGCTCCTGGGCTTCGCTGATCCAAATTTCGTGCGAGGCCAAGCCCGGATACTTGAGCGGCACGCTGGCGAGCTCGACCTCGGCACCGCACTCTTCGCCCATTTCGCCCACTGCGGATGAAAAGCCGCCCGCGCCACAATCGGTGATGCCGCGGTAAAGCTTCTTATCGCGCGCGACTAGGAGGCAGTCGAGCACGCGCTTTTCTGTGATCGGGTCGCCGATCTGAACGGCCGAGCTGGAAACGGTTTCGGAATCTTCGCTGAGTTCGATCGACGAAAAGGTCGCACCGTGAATACCGTCGCGGCCCGTGCGCCCGCCGACGGAAACAATCAAGTCGCCCGGATGGACTTCCTTGTGCACGCAATCGCGCGGAATCAATCCGACGGTTCCCGCGAACACGAGCGGGTTGGCGGTGTAGCGCTCGTGAAACCAAACGCCGCCGTTGATGGTCGGTATCCCCATGCGGTTGCCGTAATCCCGAACACCCGCGACGACACCGCGCAAAATGCGGCGCGGATGCATGGTGCCCTTGGGGATGCGGGCCGCGGGCAGATCCCAGGGGCCGACGAAGAAGGAGTCGGTGTTGGCGATGGGGCGGGCTCCCAGGCCGGCGCCCAAGATGTCGCGGATCACGCCTCCGATGCCGGTTCCCGCTCCTCCGTAGGGATCGATCGCGCTGGGGTGATTGTGGGTCTCGACCTTGAAGCAAACGTCCCAACCCGGTTCGAATTCGACGATGCCGGCGTTGTCCACGAAGACGCTTACGCACCACGGCTTGTCCAGTTCGCGGGTTGCGCGCCCGATGGTGCTGCGCAAGAGATTGTCAATCTTTTGAACTTGTCCGTCTGAGTCGGTGAACTCAATGCGACCGCAGAGCGTTTTGTGCTTGCAGTGCTCGCTCCACGTTTGCGCCAACGTTTCCAGTTCGCAGGCGGTGGGCTCGCGGCCGATGGCTTGGAAGTGATCGCGAATCGTGTGCATCTCCGTCAAGCTGAGGGAGAGTCCGCCTTCCGAACTGAGCCGTAGGAGTTCCGCATCGTCCGCATGCAAGAGCGGAACATCGACGGGACCGCGCGCGCCGCTTCCTCCGGGAGCGCCGAAGGGCAGGTTTTCTTCGTCAACCAGCAGCAGCTCAATGGTCTCGTTGGCCAGAATTTTGCGACCGAGTTCGCGCAGATCAGCAGCACTCAAATCACCTTCCAACTCCCAGGCACTGAAAGTTTGAACTTCGGGGCCGGCGGAGCCGGGCGTGTGTCCGGTGTTGCTCAAAAGGTTGCGCACGGTCTGCGCGACCGGATCCATGACGCCGGGGCGTCGGGCCACCAGGAGCCGGTGCGCAGCGGAGCTCTCCGGTTCCGCCGAAGGTTTCGTAATTCGAATCTGATCGACAACGGGATCGGATAGGAATTCGCGCGCAATGGTTTTTATCTCCGCCTCTGAGTAGTCGGGCGACAGCAAGTAGCCGCGACCGCGACGCAGGGCCGTCACATTTGCAATCCCAAGTTCACGCACATCGGCAAGTGCGTGGGTTCCGTCCGGATCATCAAAGCCGTCCGCGCGGAAGACTTCGATTCGCCAGGCGGGGGGCAGGGGGGCCAAGGAAGCTGTTTGGGGCGCGCTCACGGGCGTGGTGCTCGGCATGGGGACGGCAGGTCTGGTGAAAACCCCAGGTTGGTGGGCGGGGCGGGCTCAGGGGCCCCGGAATTGGCGCAGGCCGGCCGGGGCGTGTGATCGCCGGGGCGTGGCGGAGGGCCGGACGGGTCCAGGCGATTGTCGGTGGCCGTTCTCGCTGTGGACAGCGCAGAGGGCGGGG